>NZ_JBSFWT010000017.1:0-106192 GCF_053594975.1 Streptomyces sp. NPDC002537 | reverse complement strand
ACGGGCTGGATTGTGCGGACCGCAGCCTGCAATTCAGCCCGTCCGGCGTTTGAGGACAAGCGGCGCAGCCGCTTTGGGGGTCCGGGGGTCTCCCCCGGAAAACACCCGCCGGGTACGGCGACGGCCGGTCACCCCGGAGTGGGGTGACCGGCCGTCGCGGAGCGAGAAGGCATCAGCCCTCGGCGACAACCTTGGCCGCAGCCGTCTTACGGGTGCGCTTCGGCTTCGCCGGAGCCTCCGCATCGCCCTCGACCTTGGGAGCGGCAGCCTTGCGCGTCCGCTTCGGCTTGGCCGGAGCCTCGGCATCCACCTCGGCCTTGGGGGCGGCCGTCTTGCGGGTGCGCTTCGGCTTGACCTCGGCGGTCTCCGCAGCCTCGGCCGCGACCTCGGTCTTGGGGGCGGCGGCCTTGCGGGTGCGCTTCGGCTTGACCTCGGTGGTCTCCGTGACCTCGGCCTCGACCGCAGCCTTGGGAGCAGCGGCCTTGCGGGTCCGCTTCGGCTTGACCTCAGCAGTCTCCGCGACCTCGGCCTCGGCCTTGGGGGCGGCCGTCTTGCGGGTGCGCTTCGGCTTGACCTCGGCGGTCTCCGCAGCCTCGGCCGCGACCTCGGTCTTGGGAGCGGCGGCCTTGCGCGTGCGCTTCGGCTTGGTCTCCGGAGCCACCTCGACGGTGTCGACGGTCTCGACGACGGCCTCGGCGGCCTTGGGAGCGGCCGCCTTCCGCGTCCGCTTCGGCCGCGCCGGAGCGGACTCCGTGGCCTGCGCCGGGATCGTGGTGGCCGCCAGGGCCGCCGCCGCGGTCTCGACGGTCTGGAAGTCGACCGTGTCGACGGCCTTCGGCCGGACGATGCGCGCACGGCGACGGGGAGCAGCAGCCGGGGCCGGGGCCGGAGCGGCGGCCTTCACCTGCGGAGCAGGAGCGGCGGGAGCGGCAGGCGCCACCGGAGCCGGAGCCTCGGCCTTCGCCGCCGGAGCGGCAGCGGCGGCGGAACCCGCGCCGGTGCGCGTACGCCGACGGCGCCGCGGCTTCGCCGGGGTCTCGGGCGCACCCGTGGCCGACGGCTCGGCGGCGGGCTCGGCGACGGTCGGCTCGACGACGGCCGTCTGCGTGGCCGGTGCCTCGGCGCCCGCCGACGCACCGCCGCGCGTACGGCGGCGCTGACGCGGCGTGCGGGTGCGCTCGGGGCGCTCCTCCACGGGTGCCGCGGCCGCCTTCGGGCCACGGCCGCGGCCGCCACGGCCGCCCGTCTCGCCCAGGTCCTCGATCTCCTCCGCGGCGAGCCCGGCGAGGGTCCGCTCGGAGCGCGGCAGGATGCCCTTGGTGCCCGCGGGGATGTTCAGCAGCTCGTAGAGGTGCGGGGACGTGGAGTACGTCTCCTCGGGCTCGTCGAACGACAGCTCGAGCGCCTTGTTGATCAGCTTCCAGCGCGGGACGTCGTCCCAGTCGACGAGCGTGACGGCCGTGCCCGACTTGCCCGCGCGGCCCGTACGGCCGATGCGGTGCAGGTAGGTCTTCTCGTCCTCGGGCGACTGGTAGTTGACGACGTGGGTGACGTCGTCGACGTCGATGCCGCGCGCGGCGACGTCGGTGCAGACCAGGACGTCGACCTTGCCGTTGCGGAAGGCGCGCAGCGCCTGCTCGCGGGCGCCCTGGCCGAGGTCGCCGTGGACCGCGCCGGAGGCGAAGCCGCGGCGCGAGAGCTGGTCGGCGATGTCGGCGGCCGTGCGCTTCGTACGGCAGAAGATCATCGCGCGGTTGCGGCCCTCCGCCTGCAGGATGCGGGCGACCATCTCCGGCTTGTCCATGTTGTGGGCGCGGAAGACGTGCTGGGTGATGTTGGCGTGCGTCTGGCCCTCGTCGTCCGGCGAGGTGGCGCGGATGTGCGTGGGCTGCGACATGTAACGCCGCGCGAGACCGATGACGGCGCCCGGCATGGTCGCCGAGAAGAGCATCGTCTGGCGCTTGGCCGGCAGCATCGTGATGATGCGCTCGACGTCGGGGAGGAAGCCCAGGTCGAGCATCTCGTCGGCCTCGTCGAGGACGAGGGCCTTGACGTGCGCGAGGCTGAGCTTCTTCTGGCCGGCGAGGTCGAGCAGTCGGCCCGGGGTGCCGACGACGACGTCGACGCCCTTCTTCAGCGCCTCGACCTGCGGCTCGTAGGCACGGCCGCCGTAGATCGCCTGGACCCGCACATTGCGGACCTTGCCGGCGGTGAGGAGGTCATTGGTGACCTGCTGGCACAGCTCACGGGTGGGGACGACCACGAGCGCCTGCGGGGCGTCGGTGAGCTGCTCGGGCTTGGCCCGGCCCGCCTCGACGTCCGCGGGGACGACGACGCGGTCCAGCAGGGGCAGGCCGAAGCCCAGCGTCTTGCCGGTGCCGGTCTTGGCCTGGCCGATGACGTCGGAGCCCGAGAGGGCCACCGGGAGCGTCATCTCCTGGATGGGAAAGGGGTGCACGATGCCGACGGCTTCGAGGGCTTCGGCGGTCTCGGGAAGAATCCCGATTTCTCGGAAGGTGGAGAGAGTAGACAGGATCTTGCCTCTTCTGTGAGACGCGGCGTGAGGCGGCGGAGGGGGTCGTACGTACCGCGCCGGGGTTGCCGTCCGGCCTGGGGAAGCCGGACTGAGGCGCGGGACCACTGCCTTCGCTCATGCACACGTGCCGCGAGCGGATCCCTCCAGGCGCGTACGACTCGTACGTGCCGCGCGGAGGGCGGTCGGTTTTGGAAGCCGATCGGGCCACCGACCGGGCATCCGCTGGGATCCGGGGGCCGGGCGAGTGACACCACCGGAAGACACAGCATGGGACAGCCCGCCGAATACTCGGCAGGCGCATTACCACTGTACCCCGGAAACGCGCATGTGTGTCCGGACAATCCTTCGGACAGATCCGGATGAAGTGGCTGACCAGGGCCTTCCCCTGATCGCGAGGCGGGCTATTGTGCGCTCCATGGAGACGCCCGACAACGCTGAGAACGCCACCGAGCCCACCGCGGCACACACCGGAATCGCCGCCCAGGACTGGTCCCGGGCCTCCGCCGACCCGCAGTACCGGGCGGCGGTCGTGGACCTGCTGGGCGCCCTCGCCTATGGCGAGCTGGCCGCCTTCGAGCGGCTCGCGGAGGACGCCAAGCTGGCGCCCTCGCTGGACGACAAGGCCGAGCTGGCGAAGATGGCCTCGGCGGAGTTCCAGCACTTCCAGCGGCTGCGCGACCGGCTCGCGGCCATCGACGTGGAGCCGACCGGCGCGATGCAGCCCTTCGCCGCGGCCCTGGACGAGTTCCACCGCCAGACGGCGCCCTCGGACTGGCTGGAAGGCCTGGTCAAGGCGTACGTCGGCGACTCGATCGCCAGTGACTTCTACCGCGAGGTGGCCGCCCGCCTCGACTCCGACACCCGCGCGCTGGTGCTGGCCGTCCTCGACGACACCGGCCACGCGAGCTTCGCGATCGAGAAGGTGCGCGCCGCGATCGAGGCGGAGCCCCGCGTCGGCGGCAGGCTCGCGCTGTGGGCACGGCGGCTGATGGGCGAGGCGCTCTCGCAGGCGCAGCGCGTGGTCGCCGACCGTGACGCGCTGTCGACGATGCTGGTCGGCGGGGTCGCCGACGGCTTCGACCTCGCCGAGGTCGGCAAGATGTTCTCCCGGATCACCGAGGCGCACACCAAGCGCATGGCCGCACTGGGCCTCGCGGCCTGAGCCGCCCCGCCCGTCCGGCCGCGTGGGGCGCACGGCGCGCCTCCCGGAGCCGGGCGGGCCCGGGTCAGGCCGTGGCTGATCGGCGCGGCCGGTCGCCCTGCCGGACCAGCAGGGACAACAGGGCCACGGACACGCCGAGCGAGACGGCCAGGACGGCCGGGGTGTGCCCGGGGCCCAGCACGGAGTGGGCGATCAGGGCGCCGAAGAGCGCGGCGACCGGACCCGTGGCCAGGGCCAGGCTCCTGGGGCGGAACTGCCCGTAGCGCGCAGGCAGCCAGCGCAGGGCTCCGTACGAGACGGCGAGGCCGACGAGGACCGAGCCGAGCGCTTCCCAGAGGATCATGGTCACTTCCTCCCGTGCTGACAACGAGGCGGAACGAGGGGCAGGTGCAAATCGGTCGAAGCCGTACTACCCCTCGGGGACACCCGGCAACCCTCCGCCCGGCCCCTCCGTGGGGCATGGCCACGGCCCCCGCCACCGGCTACGACAACGGCGGGGCCCCGGTGATTCCGCACCGGGGCCCCGCCGTCGTCGCACTCGGTCCGCGTGGCTCAGACCGCGGTGAAACCGACCTTGCGGGTGGTCGGCTCACCGATCTCCACATAGGCCAGCCGGTCGGCCGGCACCAGGACCTTGCGGCCGTGGTCGTCCACCAGGCTCAGCAGCTGAGACTTGCCGCCCAGCGCGTCGGCAACCGCACGCTCGACCTCTTCGGCAGACTGCCCGCTCTCGAGAACGATCTCGCGGGGCGCGTGCTGCACGCCGATCTTGACCTCCACGGTTCTTGTCCCTCCGAAGGTTTGGGTTCCCATACGTCCCACACACTAGCCCGGCGGGGGCGCCCGCTGAGCGGCCGCTTCCACGCTGGCAGCGAACAACCGACGGGGGCGCGGTCCGCGCCGCGGCTAGTGCTCGGCGTTGCTCTTCGGGAAGCCCGCGATGCCGCGCCAGGCCAGCGAGGTCAGCAGCTGCACCGCGGTGTCGCGCGGGACGCTGCTCTCGCTGGACAGCCAGTAGCGGGCGACGACCTGGGAGACCCCGCCGAGGCCCACGGCCAGCAGCATCGCCTCGTCCTTGGACAGCCCGGTGTCCTCGGCGATCACATCGCTGATCTCCTGGGCGCACTCCAGCGACACCTTGTCGACCCGCTCTCGCACGGCCGGCTCGTTGGTGAGGTCGGACTCGAAGACCAGCCGGAAGGCGCCGCCCTCGTCCTCCACGTACGCGAAGTAGGCGTCCATGGTGGCCGCCACGCGCAGCTTGTTGTCGTTCGTGGAGGCGAGCGCGGTGCGGACCGCGGTCAGCAGGGCCTCGCAGTGCTGGTCCAGCAGGGCCAGGTAGAGGTCCAGCTTGCCGGGGAAGTGCTGGTAGAGGACCGGCTTGCTGACACCGGCACGCTCGGCGATGTCGTCCATCGCCGCCGCGTGGTAACCCTGCGCGACAAAGACTTCCTGGGCCGCGCCCAGCAGCTGGTTGCGTCGGGCCCGGCGCGGCAGACGCGTGCCTCGCGGCCGCGCCTCGGTCTGCTCGATGGCTGTCACGCCGCCTCCCATGATCGTTCCCTGCACGGTGTGCACCGCGCCCGCCATCGTACTTTTCGGTAACCGAACCGTGCGTGGTCGGAGCGGAGAATTTCATGTACCGGACGCTGTGGGAAGTCAACAAAATTCCGACAATTGACGCGCAACTCACTCCGGCCCCCGGCGCGGGCCGTGCGGTGGCACCCCTCAGCGGTAGTCGTCCTCGTCCAGTTCCACGACCCGGGCCTGCTCGGCGACGTCGGCCTCGTTGGCGCTGTCCGGGTCGACGGCGGACGGCGGATCGTCCCGGCGCGGCGCGACATCGGCATGCTGCTCGGCGGCGTCCGCCTCCGGGGCCTCGACATCGAACTCCGCGACGTCCACATCGTCCACGTCGAAGGTCTCCGGGTCGGACGGGTCAACGGGCATGCGGTACCCCTTCCAGGGAGGAAGCCCTCTTACTCCGTGGTACGAGCCTAGGAGAGCTGGACCCGCGACGCCAGGCGATCTGTGACGCCCGCCACAGAAACCCGGGCGTGATCGTCTCGTAACATTGCCCGCATGTCTTCGACCGAGTCGCCCGACGCCCGCGCCGTTCCCGTGGTGCCACCGGGCCGGCCCTCCTGGGTCAGCCGGGGGGAGGCGGTCCGCGCGGTGACCCTGCCCGGCGTCGGCCTGGCGGTGCGGTCCCGGGCGCCCCTGCAGGAAGGGCTGCCGCCCGCGCTCTGCGTGCACGGCCTCGGCGGCTCCTCGCAGAACTGGTCCGCGCTCATGGACCGGCTCGCCGGTCACGTCGACGCCGAGGCCCTCGACCTGCCCGGCTTCGGCGACGCGCCGCCGCCGGACGACGGCGACTTCTCCCTCACCGGCCACGCCCGGGTGGTCATCCGCTACCTCGACGCGAGTGGGCGCGGCCCCGTCCACCTCCTCGGCAACTCCATGGGCGGCGCGGTGGCCACCCGGGTCGCCGCCGTCCGCCCCGACCTGGTGCGCACGCTCACCCTGATCTCGCCCGCCCTGCCCGAGCTGCGCCCGCAGCGCACGGCGATGCCCACCGGGCTGCTCGCCGTGCCGGGCCTCGCCGCCCTCTTCGCGCGCGCCACCAAGGACTGGACGCCCGAGCGGCGCACGCGCGAGGTGCTGGCGCTCTGCTACGGGGACCCCGGACGGGTGACGCCCGAGGAGTTCGAACGGGCCGTCGCGGAGTTCGAGCGGCGACTCGAACTGCCCTACTTCTGGGACGCCATGACGCGCGGTGCCCGGGGCATCGTCGACGCCTACACCCTCGGTGGCCAGCATTCGCTGTGGCGTCAGGCGGAGAAGGTGCTTGCCCCTACGCTGCTCGTCTACGGAAAGCGCGACCAGCTCGTCTCCTTCCGCATGGCCCGCCGCGCGAGCAAGACTTTCCGCGACTCGCGGTTGCTGACACTTCTGGAATCAGGACATGTCGCCATGATGGAGGACCCGGACGCGGTGGCTCGTGCCTTCCGCGACCTCCTCGCGGACACCGCCACGACTGCTGAACGGAGCGCTACGCCTCGTGGGTAAACACAGCGCACGCGCCTCCCACACCCCTCACCGGCCCCCGGCCACCGATACCGGGCAGAGCACCGGCCGCCGCCGGGCCTCGCCCGGCGAGGGGACCGAGGCCACCGAGGAGCCCTCCCCGGAGGGTGTCTGTACCGGGCCGGCGTACGGGGCCGGGGAGGCCGTGCGCGAGGACCGTCCCGCTCCGCAGGCGCACGGCGTCGGCTGGGGTGTCATCGGGGTGCAACGGGGTCAGGTTCTTGTGGCAGGCTCTGAGCCTTCCTACAGCGAGCCCTCCTACAGCTCGGGACACGCCACTGAATACGCGCCCGCTCACCAGTCTTCCCAGCGCACCGGCGGATATGCGCCCGCTCCGTCCGCGCAGGGCGGCGAGCCGCCCGCTGCCGCCGTCGGCCACGCGCGCGTGCCCGCGCAGCGGCCGGAGGTGACCGCCGTGCCGTCGCGGCGCAGAGCCGCCCCCGCCAAGTCGGGCCAGGGCGTGGCACGGACCGCCACGGGCGTCGCGGCGGCGCTGGTGACCGCCGTGCTCGCCGTGATCGTCGCAGGTCAGGTCGAGGACAGCACGGACAGCAAGGCGCAGGCGCGGTCCGCGGACGTCGAGCGGGCCGGCGCGGACGCCGCGTCCCGCTCCGACAGCAGGCCGACCCCGAAGGGTGCCGCGCCGACCCCGGCCTCGTACGAGCAGCAGATGGCCCAGAAGTACCCCCTGGACGAAAAGGCCCACGGATCGGGTGACTTCGAGACCGTGGGCGGCCATGACAGGGCCCCCGGTAAGGGTGAAGTGCTCCGTTACCGCGTTGACGTGGAGAAGGGGCTCCCGCTGGACGGCCGGCTCTTCGCCACGGCCGTCCAGCGGACCCTGAACGACGACCGCAGCTGGGGCCACGGCGGCACCCGTACGTTCGAACGTGTCTCCTCCGGCCACGCCGACTTCGTGGTCACGCTGGCCACCCCCGGCACCACGGCCGCCTGGTGCGCCAAGTCGGGTCTGGACACCACGGAGGACAACGTCTCCTGCGACTCCGCCGCGACCGACCGGGTCATGATCAACGCCTATCGCTGGGCGCAGGGCGCCCAGACCTACGGCGACAAGATGCACATGTACCGGCAGATGCTGATCAACCACGAGGTCGGCCACCGTCTCGGGCACGACCACGAGAGCTGCCCCAAGCAGGGCGCGCTGGCGCCGGTGATGATGCAGCAGACCAAATTCCTCAAGACGGACGGCCTGACCTGCCGGCCGAACCCCTGGCCCTATCCCGGCGAATGACACGCCCCGGCAGATGACCGGAAGGGTCTGTTCCGACGAATATCCGGAAGGCTGGATACCGTCAGACAGTTCCGCCCATTAGTGATCCAATGTCTCACTTCGCGGAACATCTCATCTCTGCCTTTGAGACACCTTTGCCACTGGGCGAAAATTCGTCCAATGTTCTGCGCATGTCGCACCGCCCCGCCTCCGAGAACGCCGGCTTCGAGCTGGCGCTGATCGGCGTGGCCGCGCACGCAGTCGCCGACATTCTCTGTCGCTGAGACCGTTCTCATCCCCCCGCGCACTACCGCGTTGCGCGTTCGCGCATTAGCGTCGCGTCCGCCGGGGGCGGTCCTGCGGCCCGTCACGTGCTCTTCAACCGCCTTCCGTGGGTGCTTCAACTCGCTTTCGTACCAGTCCTCCCCGCGAAAGGCTCATTTGTCATGCGTCAACTTCCCGCCATATCCCGCCGCGTCGCCGCGGCCGCCGTCAGTGTGGTCCTCCTCGGTGGCGCGGCGGCGTGCGGTCCGGAGAAGAGCGGCGACAGCAAGGGCGGCGGCGCCGACGGCGCGCCGAAGAAGGGCGGCACCCTGACCGTCCTCAACAGACAGCCGCAGAAGCAGTTCGACCCCGCCCGGCTCTACACCTCCGGCGGCGGCAACGTCCCCTCCCTCGTCTTCCGCACGCTGACCACCCGGCACCGCGCCAATGGCGCCGAGGGCACCAAGGTCGTCCCCGACCTCGCCACGGACACCGGCACGCCGAGCGACGACGCCAAGGTGTGGACGTTCAAGCTCAAGGACGGGCTGAAGTACGAGGACGGCTCGCCCATCACCACCGCCGACATCAAGTACGGCATCGAGCGCTCCTTCGCCCCCGAACTCTCCGGCGGCGCCCCCTACCTGCGCGACTGGCTGGTCGGCGGCGAGAAGTACCAGGGCATCTACAAGGAGAAGAAGGGCCTCGACTCGATCGAGACCCCGGACGCGAAGACGATCGTCTTCCATCTGCGCAAGTCCGAGGGCGACTTCCCCTTCGTCGCCACCCAGACCCAGTTCGCCCCGGTGCCCAAGGCCAAGGACACCGGCGCCAAGTACGCCGAGCACCCGGTCTCGTCCGGTCCGTACAAGGTCGTCAAGAACACCAACGACGGCGAGCACCTGGTGCTGGACCGCAACCCCAACTGGTCGGAGGACACCGACAAGGAGCGCCACGCCTACCCCGACACCATCGACGTGCAGGCGGGCCTGAACTCCGCGGTCATCAACCAGCGGCTCTCGTCCGGCCAGGGCACCGACGCGGCCGCGGTCACCACCGACAACAACCTCGGCCCGGCCGAACTCGCCCAGGTCACCGGCGACAAGAAGCTCGCCGACCGGGTCGGCACCGGCCACTTCGGCTACACTAACTACCTCGCCTTCAACCCCAAGGCGAAGCCGTTCGACAACCCCAAGGTCCGCCAGGCCATCGCGTACGCCATCAACCGCACCAGCGTGGTGAACGCCGCGGGCGGCTCCTCGCTCGCCGAGCCGGCGACGACCTTCCTGCCCAACCAGAAGTCCTTCGGCTACACGCCCTACGACCACTTCCCGGCGGGCGCGACCGGCAACCCGGACAAGGCCAAGGAGCTGCTGAAGGAGGCCGGTTACGAGAACGGCCTGGAGATCACCCTCACCCACTCCACCGCGCAGGACTTCGAGACCAGCCCGGAGATCGCCACGGCGATCCAGGCGGCGCTCAAGCAGGCGGGCATCACGGTCAAGCTCCAGGGCCTGGAGTTCAACGACTACGACGAGAAGGTCCACCAGGTCAAGACGCAGCCGGACCTCTTCCTCGCGCACTGGGGTGCCGACTGGCCGTCCGGCGGGCCCTTCCTCGCCCCGATCTTCGACGGCCGGCAGATCGTCCAGGACGGCTCGAACTACAACTCCGCGCAGCTCGACGACTCCAAGGTCAACGACGAGATCGACGGCATCAACAAGGTGACGGACCTCGCCGCCGCGGCCAAGCGCTGGGGCGCCCTCGACCGGTCGATCGGTGAGCAGGCCCTGACCGTGCCGCTGTTCCACCCGGTCTACAAGCGCCTCTTCGGCAAGGACGTCAAGAACGTCGTCATCAGCGACTGGACCGGCGTCCTCGACATCTCGCAGGTCTCGGTCAAGTGACGGACCTCATCGGCACCAAGGAACCGGAGGCGGTGACTCCAGCCGGAGTCGCCACCTCCGGCGCCCGGCAGGTGTGGCGGCGGCTGCGCGCGCGCAAGTCCGCGCTCGTGGCCGCCGCCGTGCTGGGCCTGCTCATCCTCCTCGCCCTCGGCGCGCCCCTGCTGGCCGCGCTGGAGGGCCAGGACGTCAACGCCTACCACGACACCCTCGTCGACTCCGCGCGCGGCGGCGTGCCGCTCGGCTCCTTCGGCGGCATCAGCGCCGACCACTGGCTCGGCGTCGAACCGGGCACCGGGCGCGACCTGTTCGTGCGCCTCCTCTACGGTGCGCGGGTCTCGCTGATGGTCGCCGTCGGCGCGACGCTCGTGCAGGTCGCCGTCGCCGTCGTCGTGGGAGTCGCCGCCGCGCTCGGCAACCGCTTCGTGGACAGCTTCCTCAGCCGGATCACCGAGGTGATGATCGCGCTGCCCCTGCTGGTCTTCGCGATCGCCCTGACGGCCGTCGTCCCCACCGACTTCCCCCGGCCCCTGCTGCTCGTCATCGTGATCGGCCTGATCGCCTGGGGCTCCCTGGCCCGCGTCGTCCGTGCCCAGGCGCTGAGCCTGAAGAAGCTCGACTACGTGTCGGCCGCACGGCTGGCCGGTGGCTCGACCTGGCGCGTCGCCCGGCGCGAACTGCTGCCCGGCATCGCCGCACCCGTGATCACCTACGCGGTCTACCTGCTGCCCTCCAACATCGTCCTGGAGGCGTCCATGTCGTTCCTCGGCGTCGGCGTGAAGCCTCCCACCCCCTCCTGGGGCCAGATGCTCTCCTCGGCCACCACATGGTTCCGCGCGGACCCGACGTACGTGGTGCTCCCGGCGCTGCTGCTGTTCGTCACCACGCTCGCCTTCACCGTGCTCGGCGACGCCGTGCGCGTCGCGCTCGACCCGCGCGTCGCGTCCCGGCTGCGCGTCGGCCGCACCAAGGCGCGCAAGACCACCGCGCCCACGGAGGGAGGGACGGCATGAGCCTCTACTTCCTGCGCCGCGCACTCGGCGCCGTCCTCGTGCTGCTGGTGATCTCCGTGGTCATCTACGCGACCTTCTACATCGCCCCCGGCGACCCCGCGAAGCTCGCGTGCGGACCGCGCTGCAGCCCCGAACAGCTCCGGCAGGTCCGGGAGCAACTGAGCCTCGACGACCCGGTGTACCTGCAGTACTGGCACTTCCTGCAGGGCATCTTCGTCGGGCACGACTACTCCACCGGCACCGGCGTGATGCACTGCGACGCGCCCTGCTTCGGCCTGTCGTACCAGAACGACCAGCAGGTCACCGAGCTGATCGCGCAGCGGCTGCCCGCCACCGTCTCCCTCGCGGTCGGCGCGATGGTCCTGACACTGGTGCTGGGCATCGGCACCGGCCTGCTGTCCGTCGTCCGGCGCGGCGGCGTGGTCGAGCGCGCGCTCACCTGGCTCACCCTCGCCGGCATCGCGACCCCGGTCTTCATCAGCGGACTCGCGCTGCTGATGATTTTCTGCGCGTATCTGGAGTGGCTGCCCTTCCCGTCCTATGTGGCGCTGACCGACGACCCCGAGCAGTGGGCCTGGAACATGCTGCTGCCCTGGATCGCGCTCGCCCTGCTCGAAGCATCCAAGTACGCCCGGATGACCCGCAGTTCCATGCTGGAGACCCTCGCGGAGGACCACGTCCGCACCTTCCGCGCCTACGGCGTCTCCGAACGCGCCATCGTCGGCAAGCACGCGCTGCGCGGCGCGACCGCACCCGTCATCGCGATGGCGGCCGTCGACTTCGGGTCGATGCTGGGCGGCACGATGCTCACCGAGACGATGTTCGGCCTGCCCGGCATCGGACAACTGCTGGTGCACTCCGTACAGACCGTCGACCTGCCGGTCGTCGTCGCGATCGTCATGGTCATCGGCGCCGCCGTGGTGGTCGCCAACATCATCGGCGACGTGCTCTACGCCGCCGCCGACCGGAGGGTGGCCCTGCGATGACCGAACCCCTGGTGAAGGTCACCGACCTCGCCGTCTCCTTCCCGGCGGGCGACGGCTTCGTCCGCGCCGTGGACGGGCTCTCCTTCGAGCTCGCCCCCGGCGGGGCGCTCGCCCTTGTCGGCGAGTCCGGTTCGGGCAAGAGCACCGTCGCCTTCGGACTCCTCGGGCTGCACCGCTCCACCGGCGCGCGCGTCACCGGCGGCGTCCGGGTCGCGGGGCACGACGTGCTCGCCGCCGACGACGCCGAACTCCGGCGCGTACGCGGCGGGGTGGCGGCCATGGTCTTCCAGGACCCGCTCTCCTCGCTCGACCCCTACCAGGCCGTCGGCGACCAGATCGCCGAGGTCTACCGCGTCCACCGGCGCGACGCGTCCCGGCGGGCCGCCCGCGCCCGCGCCACCGAGGTCCTCGACCGCGTCGGCATCCCGGACGCCGCCCGCCGCGCCCGCTCCCGCCCGCACGAGTTCAGCGGCGGCATGCGCCAGCGGGCCCTCATCGCCATGGCGCTCGCCTGCGAACCCCGCCTCCTGATCGCCGACGAACCCACCACCGCCCTCGACGTCACCGTGCAGGCCCAGATCCTCGATCTGCTGCGCGAGTTGCGCGCCGAGACCGGCATGGGGCTGATCCTGGTCACCCACGACCTGGGGGTCGCCGCCGACAGCGTCGACGACCTGCTGGTGATGAAGGACGGCCGCGCCGTCGAACGCGGTCCGGTCCGTGCGGTGCTGGAAGCGCCCGCCGAGCCGTACACGCGCGACCTGTTGGCGGCCGTCCCGCGGATAAACGTCCGTCGTTCGGGGACACGCGCCGACACCACCGAAGGCGCCGGCGGGACCGACGGCACGGACGGCACCGTCCTGCTCGAAGCCACCGGCCTCACCCGCCGGTTCGGACGCCGCAAGGGGATCGTCACCGCCGTGGACGGCATCTCGCTGACCGTACGGGCGGGCGAGACCGTCGGCGTCGTGGGCGAGTCCGGCAGCGGCAAGACGACGCTCGGCCGGATGCTCGTCCGCCTGCTGGAGCCCACCGGCGGCGAACTGCGCTACCAGGGACGCGACATCGGCGCACTGAGCGACCGCGAACTGCGGCCGTTCCGCAGCGAGCTGCAGATGGTCTTCCAGGACCCCGTCTCCTCGCTCAACCCCCGGCGCAGCATCGGCGAGTCCATCGCCGACCCGCTGCGCGTCGCCGGGAAGCTGGACGACGCCGGGATCACCGCCCGGGTGCGGGAACTCCTGGAGCGGGTGGGGCTCGACCCCGACGCGTACCACCGCTACCCGCACGAGTTCAGCGGCGGCCAGCGGCAGCGCGTCGGCATCGCGCGGGCGCTCGCGCCCGAGCCCAAGCTGATCGTCTGCGACGAGCCGGTGTCCGCGCTGGACGTCACCACCCAGGCGCAGGTCGTCAAGCTGCTCGGCGAGCTCCAGCGCGACCTGGGGCTGGCGCTCGTCTTCATCGCCCACGACCTGGCCGTCGTCCGCCAGGTCAGTGACCGGCTGGTCGTGATGCGCGGCGGCCGGATCGTGGAGGAGGGACCCGCGGACTCCGTGTACGAGAAGCCGCAGCATCCCTACACGCAGGGCCTGCTCGCGGCGGTCCCACGGCTCGAACAGGCCGAAGCCGCCGCATAGCGCTAAGCAACGCCCCATCTCGCGGAAAGTCACCTCTGTTCACCCCTTCCGGTGGCGCGACGGACAACCGTCCGTCGCGCCCCGTGGCGGCGCGCATAGCGTGCTCCCGCTGCCGTTCGGCGGCAGCCCGGCGTGGCCACAGTGGACAGACGGGGGTGCATACGTGCGTGTGGGACTCCTCACGGAGGGTGGGTATCCGTATGCCGCGGGTGAGGGAGGCCAGTGGTGCGACCAGCTGGTGCGCGGGCTGGCGGGGCACGAGTTCGAGATCTACGCCCTGAGCCGCGGCGCCCGCCAGGAGCGCTGCGGGTGGTACGGACTGCCGGAGCAGGTCCGGCGGGTGCGCACCGCCCCGCTCTGGGGCGACCCTCCGGAAGCCCTGGACGGAGCCGCGGGGGGAGCGGGGCGCGCGTACGGCAAACGCGAACGGCAGCGGTTCGGCGAGCACTTCGGAGAGCTCGCGACGGCCATCGGCTCGGTCGGTGCGCCCCCCTCCGACCCGGCCGGCGACTCCGGTCCCCCCGGCCCCTCCGGTGATCAGGCGTACCGTTTCGCCGACGCTCTCCACGGCCTCGCCGACCTCGCCCGCGAAGCGGGCGGACTCGGTCCGGCCCTCCGCTCCGAGCAGGCGCTGCGCACCCTGGAGTCGGCCTGCCGCGCGCCCGGCGCACACCCGGCGGTCTACGGCACGCGGGTCGCCGATCTGCTCGCCGCCTCCGCCCTCCTGGAGCGCGCGCTGCGGCCCCTGTCCCTCGACTGGTACGGCGCCGCCGACGGCGACCGCGGGCTCGCCGCCGTCGACCTCTGCCACGCCACCTCGGCGGGGCCCGCCGCGCTCCCGGGCCTGCTGGCCAAACGCTTCTTCGGTACCCCGCTCCTCGTCACCGAGTACGAGGTCCGGCTGCGCGCCTACTACCTGAACAGCGCTGCCAGCGCCGCAGGCCTCTCGCTGCCCGTGCGCACCCTGCTCGCCGCCTTCCACCGGCTGCTCACCGCCGAGGTCTACCGCTGCGCCGACCTCATCACCCCCGGCGACGCCCAGGTGCGCCGCTGGCAGGAGCGCTGCGGAGCCGACCGCGAACGGCTGCGCACCGTGCCCCCCGGCGTCGATGAGCGGCCCTACGAGGAGGTCGGCGAAGGCGCGGAGGGCACCGTCGTCGACGACGGGCGGACCCTGGTCTGGGCGGGCGGCCGCACCGAACCCCATCTGTGGGAGGCCCTCGACATAGTGCGCGAGGCCGAGCCCGGCGTACGGCTGCGCGTCATCGGCACCCCGCTCCCCGGCCAACAGGCCCCGGACGGCGTCTCCTTCGAGGACCTCCCGAGCCCCGAGACCTACGCGGCGGGCAGCGTCGTCCTCGCCGGAGCCGCGGACGGCTTCCCGCTGCCCCTGGTGGAAGCGATGTTCTGCGCCCGCGCCACCGTCTCGCCCGACGCCGGGACCGTGCGCGAAGTCATCGGCGGCACCGGCCTCGTCGTCCCGCCCCGCGCCCCCAGGGAGCTCGCCGACGCCTGCCTCGCCCTGCTGCGCGACCCCGAGCGGCGCGCCCGCCTCGGCGCCGCCGCACGGGCCCGAGCCCTTGAACTCTTCACCGTGGAACGGCATGTGACGGCCTTCGGCGCCCTCTACCTCGAACTCATCTCGCACACGCCCCCACGGCAGGACACCCCCGCGGACCCCTCCGTCCCCTTCGCCCGCGCCGCCGGGGCCCACCCGCCGGTCTCCCTCTCGTCGCGCCCGGCACCCACCTGGGCGGGCCGCCGATGAGCACGCCCCTGCGCGACGGCAACGCCCCTACCTCCACCGGCATACCCCCCGCCGGCACCACGCCACCGGAGACGCCCGCCGACCCGGTGAAGGCACTCCTGCACCACCACCGCGACCTGTGCGTCCGGGCGGTCGACCCGCTGGAGATCGCCGCGGTCCTGGAGGCCCGGGGCATCGCCGACCGTGCCGCGGCCGACTGCCGCCACCGCGACGTGTTCGCCCTGTCCGAGGAGCTCTACGCCCGCGTGCGGCGCGAAGACGCCTCACCCGGCCCCCCGCCGGGCCACGGGCGGGACCACGGCGGACGGGCGGCACTCCGCACGGCGCCGCCCGCGTACGCCCCGCGCACGGACGCCTGGTGGACCGCCGGACGGCTCGCCGCCCTCTGGCTGGTCGCCTACGCGCTCCTCGGCGACCCCCTGCTCACCGCCCTGCTCGACGGCCGCCCGGCCGGCGAACTCGACCTCTCCCACGCCCTGTCGGCCGCCGCCCCGACCGCCCTCGCCCTGGCCTGCGCCGCGGCCGTCGCGGTCCGGTGCGCCCACCGGTACACCGAGCGTGTACGCCACGTGCTGCTGGACAGCCGGACCCTCGACGAGTTCCGCACGCGCGCGTGGCCCGCCCTGGTGACGGCCACCGGGCTGTTCCTCGGCGCCCTGCTCGCGCTCCTGTGGGCCCTGCACACGGCCCTCGACGCCCGTACGCCCCCGGACCCGGCGACCCCGCTGGCCGCGGCGACCGCGCTCGGCGTGCTGCTCTTCCTCGCCCGGCTGACGGCCCTGTGCGGCCACGCCAGGGCCGCCGCGGCCGCCGTGCTCGCCGCCTGCGCGGCCGAAGCCGTACCGCTGCTCGGCGCGTGGCTCACGGGAGGCGCCGTGCCCCCCGCCGCGGCGGGCGCGCACGGAGCCGCCGTCATACCCCTCGTGGCGTGCGCCGCCCCCGCGCTCGCCCTGCTGGCCCACGCACTCCCCGCGCTGTCCCGGGCCTCCGCCCACCGGCGCGGGGCGCCCGCGACCGGCCCCACCGACCCCGCCGAGCCGGCCCCGCCCAGGGAGACCCCGGCCAGGCGTCCGCACCCCGAGCCGCACACCCCGTCAGAGGAGCAAGGAAGATGACCGTTCACCCCACCCGCACCGCCGGGCGAGAGCGAGGGCGCGACCGATGAGGGTCCTGTTGCTCGGCGCCAACGGCTACATCGGCCGTTACGTGGCCGACCGGCTGCTCGCCGACCCCGCCGTCCAGCTCACCGCCCTCGGACGCGGCGACGACGCGGACGTCCGCTTCGACCTCGCCAGCGGCAGCCCCGGCGCGCTCACCCGGTTCCTCAACGCCGTCCACCCCGGCGTGGTGATCAACTGTGCGGGCGCCACCCGCGGCGGCGCCCGCGACCTCACCCGGCACAACACCGTCGCCGTCGCCACCGTCTGCGAATCGCTGCGCCGCAGCGGCTGCGGCGCGCGCCTCGTCCAGGTGGGCTGCTCCTCCGAGTACGGGCCCTCGCAGCCCGGTTCCTCCACCGCAGAGGACGCCGTGCCGCGCCCCGGCGGCCCGTACGGCGTCAGCAAGCTCGCCGCCACCGAGCTCGTGCTCGGCTCCGGTCTCGACGCCATCGTGCTCCGGGTCTTCTCGCCCGTCGGCCCCGGCACACCCGCCGGATCGCCCCTCGGGCGGCTCGCCGACGCCATGCGGCGCGCCATGCAGAGCGGCGACAGCGAGCTCAAACTCAGCGGCCTCGGCGTGCAGCGGGACTTCGTCGACGTGCGCGACGTGGCCCGCGCCGTGCACGCCGCGTCCCTCTCCGCCGCCCAGGGCGCCGTCAACATCGGCACCGGCCGCGCCGTCCGCCTGCGGGACGCCGCGTCCCTGCTGGCCAGAGTGGCGGGCTTCGGCGGCGCCCTCCACGAGCTGGACGACCCGCACTTGGGCACCCCGCCCGCGTACCCCTACCCGGACGGCTGCGGCAGCTGGCAGCAGGCCGACGTCCGCACCGCACGCGACCGGCTCGGCTGGCGCCCGAGGATCAATCTGGAGGAGTCCCTGGCCGACATCTGGATGGAGGCCGCGTGTCGCATCTGAGCCCCTCGGGCCACCGCCGCGCGGCACCCGTCGCCGCGCGGCCGCCGCGCCTCGGGGTGCCGGGCTTCGCCCACCCCCTGCTCGCGCCCGCCGAGTGGGGCCAGCTCGTCCGCGCCGACGTGCCCGTCGACTGGGTGGTGTTCGGCGCCGGGACCCTCGGCACGCCCGGCGGGGCGTCCGGCGGTCCCGGCGCCCGCCCGGACCCGCACCGCCTCGCGGCCGCCGTCCGGTTGCGCGAGGCGCGCGTGCGGGTGCTGGGCCACCTCGACGCGGGCTTCGGCGGGCGTCCCTTCGAGGAGTTGCTCTCCGAGGCGCAGCGCTACCTCAACTGGTACCGGGTGGACGGCTTCCTGCTGGACGCCGCCCCCACGGACCCGGCCGCGCTCCCCGGCACCCGGCGCACCGTCACCGCCCTCCGCACACTGGTCGACCGCGCGTACGTGGTGCTCCAGCACGGCACCCACCCCTGCTCCGGCTACGCGGGCCTCGCCGACCAGTTGGTCACCTTCCGCGGGCCGTGGTCCGCGTACCGCTGGGCGCGGGTGCCCGAGTGGACGGCGGGCCACCCGCCCGAGCGCTTCTGCCACTTGGTGCACGGGGTGCCCGGGTCCTGTCTGGACGAGGCCCTGGGTCTCGCCCGTGGGCAGCGCGCGGGCACGGTCTACGTCACCGACCGCTCCGACGGCGACGGGGCCGACCCCTGGGAGGTGCTGCCCGGCTACTGGGACGATCTCGTCTCGCGCATCGGACCTGGTGTCTCGGAATGAGACGGGGCGTGGCAGTGTTACGCCGAAGAGCGCCCCGCGCGTGCGGGGACGACCCTTCCGTCCGACCTACGGAGACCCCGTGTCGCTGCCACCCCTAGTAGAGCCGGCTGCCGAGCTCACCGTTGACGAGGTTCGCAGGTACTCCCGCCACCTGATCATCCCGGATGTGGGGATGGACGGGCAGAAGCGGCTGAAGAACGCCAAGGTGCTCTGTGTGGGCGCCGGCGGCCTGGGGTCACCGGCGCTGATGTATCTGGCGGCGGCGGGTGTCGGCACGCTCGGCATCGTGGAGTTCGACGAGGTCGACGAGTCCAACCTGCAGCGGCAGATCATCCACAGCCAGGCCGACATCGGCCGGTCCAAGGCGGAGTCCGCCCGGGACTCGGTGCTGGGGATCAACCCCTATGTGAACGTCGTCCTCCACCAGGAGCGCCTGGAGGCGGAGAACGTCAAGGAGATCTTCTCCCAGTACGACCTGATCGTGGACGGCACGGACAACTTCGCCACCCGCTATCTCGTCAACGACGCCTGTGTGCTGCTGAACAAGCCGTACGTGTGGGGTTCGATCTACCGCTTCGACGGCCAGGCGTCGGTCTTCTGGTCCGAGCACGGCCCCTGCTACCGCTGCCTCTACCCGGAGCCCCCGCCGCCGGGCATGGTGCCGTCCTGCGCCGAGGGCGGCGTGCTGGGCGTGCTGTGCGCCTCGATCGGCTCGATCCAGGTCAACGAGGCGATCAAGCTGCTGGCCGGCATAGGCGAGCCGCTGGTGGGCCGACTGATGATCTACGACGCCCTGGAGATGACCTACCGGCAGGTGAAGATCCGCAAGGACCCCGACTGCGCGGTCTGCGGCGAGAACCCGACGGTCACCGAGCTCATCGACTACGAGGCGTTCTGCGGTGTGGTGTCGGAGGAGGCCCAGGAGGCGGCCGCCGGTTCCACGATCACTCCCAAGCAGCTCAAGGAGTGGATCGACGGCGGCGAGACGATCGACATCATCGACGTCCGCGAGCCCAACGAGTACGAGATCGTCTCCATCCCGGGCGCCCGGCTGATCCCGAAGAACGAGTTCCTGATGGGCACGGCCCTCCAGGACCTGCCGCAGGACAAGCGGATCGTCCTGCACTGCAAGACGGGTGTCCGCTCCGCGGAGGTCCTGGCGGTGCTCAAGGCCGCGGGCTTCGCCGACGCGGTGCACGTGGGCGGCGGCGTCATCGGCTGGGTCCACCAGATCGAGCCGCAGAAGCCGGTGTACTGACCTGCCGGTGTACTGACTTCCCGCGTTTCCGGGCGCCGGGCGGGCCGTTTTCTCCGGCCCGCCCGGCGCCCGTTCTCATGAGCAGGTCGTGCCCTCCGCCGGGACCTTGCCGTCGAGGAGATAGGCGTTCACGGCGTTCACCATGCACGGGTTGCCGCTGTTGTAGGCCCCGTGGCCCTCGCCCTTGTACGTCACCTGGACACCCACGCCCTGGCCGAGCTGCCGGGCCATGGCCTGCGCGCCCGCGTACGGCGTGGCCGGGTCGCCGGTGTTGCCGACGACGACGATGGGAGCGGAGCCCCCGGCGCTCACGTCCGGGGTCTTCCAGCCCCCCTTGACGGGCCAGCCCGTGCAGCCGAGGAGCGACCACGCGGCGTCCTCCCCGAAGACCGGGGACGCCGCGCGGAACTCCGGCAGGAGCCGCTTCACGTCGTCGACGCCGTAGCGCTGCTCGGCGTCGACGCAGGAGATCGCCCGGTTGGCTGCCTGGAGGTTGCTGTAACGGCCGTCCGGGCCACGGCCGTTGAGGGCGTCGAAGAGCGCCAGGAGGGTGTTTCCGGTGCCCTTGGTGGTCGCTTCCCGGAGCCCGGCGGTCAGATAGCGCCAGGTGTCCTTGGAGTAGAGCGCGGAGGCGATGCCGTTCACCGCCTCGTCCTGCGTGAGCTTGCGCCCCTGGGCGGTCGGCAGGGGGTTCTCGTCGAGCTGCTTCAACAGGGCGGTGATGCGGTCCTGTGTGACGCAGCCCGCCTCCGGGGTGCGGGTGACACAGTCCTTGAGGTAGTCGTCGAGAGCGAGTTGGAAGCCCTTGGTCTGCCCGAGGCTGCCCTGCGCGGGGTCCTGCGTCGGGTCGACGACGGCGTCGAGGACCGCGCGGCCCACGTTCTTGGGGAACAGGTGCGCGTAGACGCCGCCCAGTTCGGTGCCGTACGAGATGCCGAAGTAGCGCAGCTTGTCGTCGCCCAGGGCGCCGCGCAGCCGGTCCAGGTCGCGGGCCGCGTTCACCGTGCCGACGTGGGGGAGCAGCTTGGCGGAGTTCTTCCGGCAGGAGTCCACGTACGCCTTGTTGGCCGCCAGGGCCGTTCGCAGCTGCGCGTCGTTCTCCGGGGTCGAGTCGATCTGCGCGGAGTCGTCCATCTCCCGGTCGCTCTGGCAGCGCACCCCCGCACTCTCGCCGACGCCGCGCGGGTCGAAGCTCACGAGGTCGTAGCGGTCCCGCAGCTTGTCGTAGCTGCCCGCCAGACTCGGCAGGGTGGCCACGCCCGAGCCGCCGGGGCCGCCGAAGTTGAACACCAGCGAGCCGATGCGCCGGCTCCGGTCGCGGGCCTTCGTCCGGATCAGCGCGAGGTCGATCTTCTCGCCGTCCGGCTTCGCGTAGTCCAGGGGCACGGGCAGCTTCGCGCACTCCCACTCCTTGCCCGGCGCCTTGCCGTCGCCGCCCTGGGCGGCGGTGGGCGCGGCGCACGCCGACCAGCGGAGGGGCGCGCCGCCGCTCTTGCCGTCGGCGCCGGTCGTGCCGGTCGCGCCGACCGTGCTGTCCGATGCGGCGCCACTGCCACCGCCGCCGCACCCGGCGGTGGCGAGGGCGACCGCGAGCGCGGCGGGAAGGAGGGCGGTACGTGGGCGCAGAGGGCTCATCCCACCGACTCTACGAGGCGACCGGCCCGCCGGCCCCGTGCAGGGGGGAGCGCTCAGCGGGCGCTCAGGCGCGCGCAGCCTATCCGCTCGCCCACGGCGTCGACGAAGGCCGGGAACGACCGGCGGGGGTCGTCCAGCCCGGTGTGGGTACGGCCGGGGCCCGTGCGCATGGTGAAGACCGTGGCCCGTCCGTCGCAGTCGGCGCGTACGAGTGCTCCGGCGGCGTCGATGCGGCCGTGTGCCCGCCAGCCGGGGGCGGGCGGGCCGTCCCCGGTGAGGCCGTCGAAGAGGGCGACGATCCTGGGACGGCCGACCATCGTGAACCGCGCGGCCCACTGGCCGCCGTCGGAGACCGCGCACGTCTGGAAGTCGTCGTGGACGCTGCCCACGGTGTCGGTCAGCCGGTCCTCCACGGCCCCCTCGGCCGGGCCCTTCGAGGGGTCGTCGACCCCCAGCCCGGGGATGGCGCAACGCCCCGGCGCGATGCCGGGGTTCACTCGTACGGGCCTTGTCGGAACGGACCGGGCGCGCAGTCGTATGGGTGGCGCCGACGAGCAGCCCGTCGCCTCGGCGGCCCGGTTGGCGGCACGCACCAGGAGCGCCCCGGTGTGCGCCGGGGACGCCCCGTCGGGGAAGCCCGGGTGGCTGCCGTGCCCGGTGCCGTCCGTGTAGGAGCTGGTGAACGTCACGACCGACGGCCTGCCGTCCACGTCGCAGCTCGCGGGCAGCACCAGGGCGCCGGACCCGGCGGTCGTGAAGCCCGGCAGCCGCCCGGGGAGCGCGGTGTCGCCCCCCTCGAAGAGGCCGTCGAGCCAGGCCCGGCGCGGGCTGGCCTCGGCGGGGCCCGTGCCGAGCCGGAGCGCGATCCGCTGCTCGTACGCCCCGGCGCCCCGGCCCGCCCGCCAGCGGAGCGTGCACGACCCCGAGGGGCGGTCACGGGCGGGCGCGCTCTCCTCGGTGACGCGGTCGTGCGCGCCGCTGCGGAAGAGGCCGCCGCTCTCGGGCCAGGCGCCCCAGCAGTACGTGCGCCGGGCGAGCGGCGTGGACTGCGTCTGCCAGAGCGCCACCAGGGCGGCCATCAGCGCGGCGATGGCCAGGGCCCCGGTGAGGACCCTCCCTCTGCGGCCGCTCCCGGCGGCCCGCGGCGTGCTGTGCGACACCTTGTCCCCCGACCGTCCGTCACGGAACCTCTGTGCAGGCGATCGTAGTTCGGGCCACTGACATTCGAGCCGTGGCGATCGGGCCACTGGTGATATGTGCTATGTGTGCTATGAGCAGATCTTGCCGGGTTGAGGAACCGTACCGTCCAACAGGTACGCGTCCACAGCGCCCTTGACGCACGCGTTGCCGCTGTCGTAGGCCCCGTGCCCCTGCCCGCGGTAGGTGAGCTCGACTCCTACGCCCTGGCCCAGCGCCTGCGCCATCCGGTGCGCTCCCTCATAAGGAGTCGCCGGGTCACCGGTGTTGCCGACCACGACGATCGGCGCGGAGCCCCTGGCGCTCACGTCGGGGTTCCGCCACTCGCCCTTGACGGGCCAGCCGGTGCACTGGGTCAGGCTCCAGGCCATGAACTCCCCGAACACGGCCGACGCCCTGCGGAACTCCGGCAGCTTCGCCTCGATCTCCGACGCGGTGTAGCGCTGGGCGGAGTCGGCGCATGTGATGGCGTTCAGGGAGGACTGGAGCGTGCTGTAACGCCCGTCCTGGCCGCGCCCGTTCATGGAGTCGGAAAGGGAGAGCAGCAGCCTCCCGTCGCCGTTCTCGGCGTCCTCGATGCCCTCGGTGAGGTAGTCCCAGAAGTCCTTCGAGTAGAGCGACTGGGCGATCCCGCCGGTGGCGAGGGCCCGCGTCAGCATCCGGCCGCCCGCCCCGGGGATCGGCTTCCTGTCCAGCCGCCGCAGCAGATCGCCGATCTGCCGCTCGGTCGGGCAGTTGTCGGAGGTCTTCGCGCACGCCTCCATGTAGTTGCCCAGGGCCAGCTGGAAGCCCTTCGCCTGCCCGAGCGCACCCTGCGCGGGATCGTTCGTCGGGTCCACGACTCCGTCGAAGAGCGCACGGCCCACCTTGGCCGGAAACAAGTGCGCGTAGACGCCGCCGAGTTCGGTGCCGTACGACACCCCGAAGTAATGCAGCTTCTCGTCGCCCAGTGCCTGGCGCATCAGATCCATGTCGCGGGCGGCGTTCGCCGTACCCACATGGGGGAGGACCCTGCCCGAGCGTTTGGCGCACCCTGCCGCGTACTTCGCCACGCGGTCCACCAGGGCCTGCTGCTTCTCCCTGGTGTCGGGGGTGGCGTCGTCCGCGAAGTAGGCGTCCAGCTCCTTGTCGTCCAGACAAGTGATGCCGCTGCTGCGGCCCACCCCCCGGGGATCGAAGCTGATCAGGTCGTAGCGTGTGCGCAGCTTCTTGTAGTCGTCGGCGAACGCGGGGAGCGTGGTGATCCCGGAGCCGCCCGGGCCACCGAAGTTGAAGACCAGCGAGCCGATCCGGTGGGCCGGGTCCGTGGCCTTCGCCCGGATCATCGCGATGTCGATCGTCTCGCCCTTCGGCGCCCCGTAGTCGAGCGGCGCCCGCAGCGTCGCGCACTCCCACTCCTTGCCGGGCGCCTTGCCCGTCGCGCCGCCCTGGCTGCCGCTCGGGGCCGGACACGCCGTCCACGACAGCTTCTGGCGGTCCGAGACGGCCGCCACCGGGCGGTCGTCCCCGCCGCAGCCCGCGGCCGACGTGACCGCCGCCATCGTCAGCGACACGGCCGTGAGCAGCCCCCCGGCCCGTACGGATCTGGACACGGCGGCACTCCCGGAGGTCGGCGGCGGGCGGTCGACTGCCATCGTCCGGGCGGGCGGTGAGGGGCGCGCGCGGTGCGGGCGTACGGGTTAGTAGTCGGGGCCGCCGCCGGGGGCCGCCGGCCTGCGCGTGGGCTTTCCCGCGGGGCTTCCGCGCGGGGCCTGTGGTGGGGCCTCCTGGCCGGTGCCGGTGCCGGTGCCGGTGCCGGTGCCGGTGCCCTGCCCGGTGCTGGGGTCCTGGCGGTGCCGGGGTCCTACCGGGGGACGAACGTGATCTCCGTCGCCTTGATGCTCACCCACACCGGCAGGCCCTCCTTCAGCGCCAGGTCGGCCGCCGCCGACGGCGTGATCTCCGCGACGACGTCCGGCTCGCCCGCCACCAGGACGCGCAGTCGCCCGCCCTGCGCGGCGATCTCGCGGACCGTGCCCCTCCAGACGTTCCGAGGGCTGCCGGACGGCCGTCCGGTGTGCAGGGACACCGCCTCCGGGCCGACGACCGCCAGCCCGCCGACGGCCGCCCCGGGCAGCGGATCCGCCGTCACCAGGCTCGCTCCGTCGTCGAGCAGCAGCGTCCCCTCCGCCGTGGACCTGCCCGGCCAGGCGTTGCGCCCCAGCATCCGGGCCACCCAGGGGGAACGAGGGTGCCGTGTCAGCTCCACCGGGGACGCGTACTGGACCGTACGGCCGTCCTCCAGGACGAGGACCCGGTCGGCCAGCGACACGGCCTCCACGGGGTCATGGGTGACCATCAGGCAGACACCCGGGAACTCCGCCAAGTGCGTGCGCAGCGTGTGGCGGACCTGCGCACGCGTCGACTGGTCCAGCGCCGCCAGCGGCTCGTCCAGCAGGAGGAGCCGGGGGCGCGCGGCCAAGGCGCGGGCCAGGGCCACGCGCTGGGCCTGGCCGCCGCTGAGGGCACCGGGGCGGCGGTCCGCCAAGGCGCCCACGCCCAGGTGGTTCAGCCAGCGCCGTGCTTCGCTGTGCGCCTCTTTTTTGGGGACGCCCTGTGCTCTCAGGCCGTATGCCGTGTTGGCCAAAGCGGTGAGGTGGGGGAAGAGGGCGTTGTCCTGGGGGACCCAGGCGATGCGCCTTTTGTGCGGGGGGAGTTTGGACGCGTCCGTGTCGCCAATGGTCAGAGGCTGGGCCGTGGCTCTGTCCGTCAGGCCCAGGAGAGCCTTCAAGAGGGTGGTCTTTCCCGCGCCGTTCGGGCCCACCACCGCGATGGTGGTGCCTGCTCCGACGCTCAGCTCCGTTGCCGTCGCGCCCGCCACCGTGGTGTGCAGCGGGTGTGTTTCCGGTGCGGGGCCGGGGCGGTCCAGGCCCTCCGGGGCTGTCTGATCCACGGCCTCTGTCAAGCGAGTTGACTGCTCGGGAGGTTGCCGCAAATCCGACTTCACGCCCCTTGTCGGGCCTTCCCCGCCCCGGCCCCTCCCGCCCGTCCGCGACTGCGGGTTCGTTCGGGCCCCGGGCGTCAGCCACCGTCCGCGCAAAGAGAGCAGCACTGTTGTCGCTATCGCCAGGAGAAGGAGCGAGACTGCTGTCGCGCCCTCCGGGTCGTCCTGGAGGAGCAAGTAGACCTGGAGGGGGAGGGTTTGCGTGGTGCCCGGCAGGTTGCCCGCGAAGGTGATCGTCGCGCCGAACTCGCCCAGTGCCCTCGCCCAGCTGAGGGCCGCGCCTGCCAGCAGGCCCGGGGCGACCATGGGGAGGGTGATCGTGCGGAAGACCCTCAGCGGGGCCGCTCCGAGTGAGGTCGCCGTTTCCTCGTAGCGGGGGTGGAGGCCCGCCAGCGCCCCCTCCAGGCTGATCACCAGGAAGGGCATGGCCACGAACGTGGAGGCCGTCACGGCGCCCGCCGTCGAGAACGGCAGGGTGATGCCGAACCAGGACTCCAGCCAGGGCCCGAGCACGCCCCTGCGGCCGTACCCCTGGAGCAGGGCCACCCCCGCGACCGTCGGCGGCAGCACCATCGGCAGCATCACCAGACAGCGCACCAGCGCCTTGCCGGGGAAGTCGACGCGGGCCAGCAGCCACGCCAGGGGGACGCCCAGCAGCAGGGACAGCAGCAGTGCCCAGCCCGAGACCAGGAGGGAGAGCCCGAGCGCCTCGGTGACCTCGTGCGAACCGAGTCGGGACGGAAGCGTGCCCCAGGGCGTACGCGCCAGGATGCCGATCAGCGGCAGGAGCAGGAAGCCCACCGCCAGCGCGGCGGGCACCCCGAGCGCCCAGGGCGTGCGCCCCCGGCGCGTACCGCTCGTCACGGCTGCTGGAAGCCCGCCGCGCGCAGCAGCTTCTGTGCCTCGTCCGAGCCGAGCCACTTCACGAAGTCACCGGCCTCCTTGGTGTGCTTCGAGCCCTTGAGGGCAGCGGCAGGGTAGTCGGCCACGGCGTTCTGCGCGTCGGGGACGGTGACCGTGGAGACCTTGCCCTTGGCCGCCGCCGCGTCCGTGAGATAGACGATCCCGGCGTCCGCCTCACCGAGCGAGACCTTGCTCAGGACGGCCCGGACGTTCGGTTCCTGGGACACCGGCTTGACGGCGACGTGCTGCTGGTCGAGCACCTTCTTGCTGTAGCGGCCCACCGGCACCTCGGGCGCGGCCAGGACGACCTTGAGGTCGCCCCTGGAGAGGTCGGAGAGGCCCTTCACCCCCTTCGGATTGCCGTTGGCGGTCGCGATGGTGAGCCGGTTCCGGGCGATGACCTTCGGCGCGTCCGTCTCGGACTTCAGGCCGTCCATGGTCTTGGTGTCGGCGGTGACGAGCGCGTCCGCGGGCACGCCCTGGCGCACCTGCGCGGCGAGCTCCTGGGAGCCGGCGAAGGAGAACTTCACCGTGGTGCCCGGGTGCCCCTTCTCGTACGCGGCCCCGGCCTGCTTGAAGACGTCCGTCAGGGACGCGGCGGCGAGCACGGTGAGCGTCGTGGACTGCTTGGCGTCGCTCTTGCCGTCCCCTCCGCCGCCGCAGGCGGCCACGAGCGGGACGAGCAGGGCGGCGGCCAGGGCGGCGCGTACGGGCGTGCGGTGCATCGGTCTCTCCAGGTGCTCAGGCGCGGTCGATGTGCACATTGGTGGCCTTCACCCGGGCCACGGCCTCCATCCCGACGGCCAGGCCCAGTTCCTCCACGGCCTCCCTGGTCAGCAGCGAGACGAGACGGTGCGGACCGGCCTGGACCTCCACCTGGGCGGCGACATCGCCGAGCTTCACGGCGGTGATGATGCCGGGAAAGGCGTTGCGGGCGGTGGTGTACGGCGCCTCGTCGCCCTCGTTCGCCTCCGCCGCGAGCGCCACCGAGAAGGCCGCCAGGTCCGAGCCCTCGATGAGCCGCTTCCCCGCCTCGTCCCGACGCGTCGGGATCCGCCCGCCGTCCGCCCACCGGCGCACGGTGTCCGGGCTCACCCCGAGGAGACGGGCCGCGCGACCGATGGTGTAGGAGTGCATGCGCGCACGGTAGGTCTTTTTGGCTCGCATGTGCAAGGTGGATGGGGTGGTTCAGCTTGCATGCGCGGGTTGGCTGCGCCGCTCGCCGTTGTCGGGTATCCCGCCGTTGCCGCCTGCGGCAGGGGCTCCCTGCGGTCGCGTCCTCAAACTCCGGACGGGCTGAGTTGGGTGCCCTCCGGGCGTGGAATCGCCCACCGGCGTGAGGGGTCGGGACGCGCAGGGGTGACGCGGGACGTAAAGCGAAGCAGTCCCGTGTTACCCCGGAGCGGCACGGCCCCGCACCAGGACAACGGCGAGAAGCCCCACAAACCAGCCCGTCCGGCGTTTGAGGACGCGCCCACAGGGCGCTCCCGCCGCAGGCGGCGAACCAACCCGCAGCCGGGGGCCCGAGGCGCAGCCCCGGCAGCGGCGAGCAACCCCACCCGGTCGAACTAAATGGCACCCTTGCGCGTCAGGTAGCTGAACGAGATCCACCCCGGCAGCACCGGCAGCCACAGCGTCATCAGGCGGAACAGAAGCACCGCGGGAGTCGCCTGCTCGGCGGGCAGCCCGGCGATCGTCAGCACACCGGTCAGCGCGATCTCGACCGCGCCCACACCGCCCGGCGTCGGCGCCGCCGACCCCAGCGCGTTGGCCGTCAGGAAGACCACCGCGATGCTCGCGTAGCTCAGGTCGCCGCCGAACGCCCGGATCGAGGCGTCGAGGCACATCACGTTCGCCGCCGTCAGCAGCAGCATGCCGCCGATGCCCGCGAACAGTTTCTGCGGCCGCTGGAGCACGTCCAGCATGCGCGGCACGACACCCGCGAACAGCGACCGCACCCGCGTCGAGACGAACTTCCGCAGCACCGGAACGGCTGCCACGACGAGCACCAGCACCGCGGCCGTCAGCAGCCCGCCGATGATCGTGCGCGAGGGCCCGAGCGACGAACTGCGCTCCGTGCCGGTCACGTAGCCGAAGGACAGCAGCAGCACGATGTGGCACGCCAGACCGAACAGCTGGGACGCGCCGACGCTCGCCACGGCCAGGCCGGGCCGGATTCCGGCCCGCTGCAGGAAGCGCGTGTTCAGTGCCACGCCGCCCACCGCCGCGGGTGCGACGACCTTCACGAACGAGCCCGCGACCTGCGCCAGGACCGTACGCCCGAACGTCACCTTCTCCGGCACGAAGCCGAGCAGGCTCATCGTGGCGGCCACGTACGTCAGCGCCTGGAAGGCCACCGCGACCGCGACCCACGCCCAGTTCGCCTTGTCGACGAGGTCGCCGAACTGCACGTGGGTGATCTGCGACAGCAGGAAGTACGCGGCGAAGGCACCCGCCACGAAGCTCAGCAGCGTCCGCAGCTTGATCCGCTCCAGACGCACGGGCTCTATCGGCGCCTGCGGCCGGATGAGCAGCACCTGGCGGCGGATCTGCGCGAGCAGGTCCTCCTCACGGACCCCCTCCAGCGCCTCGTCCATCGCCTTCTTCTGCGCCTGGCGCTCCGCCTTGAGGGCCTTGCGGTCCTCCACAGGGGTCTCCGCCCCCGCCTCGGCGGCCCGCGCCTCCTTGGCCGCCCGCGCGGCCTCCAGCACCGTCTCCCGCTCGCGCTGCGCCCGCTCCCGGGCCAGCTGCCGCAGGGTGGCGCGGCTGACCCGGGTGAGCGCCAGCGGCTGGAGCAGCGGCAGGCTGTCGGCGACGGCGTCCGGCCCGAGCACGTCCACGCCCGTGGCCACCGCCCGCTCCGCGCCGACCCGCAGCCCGAGGGTGACGAGCAGCTGGGCGACGTCCATGCGCAGCACCAGATCGCCCGCGGCGATCTCCCCGCCGCGCAGGTCGGTGAGGACGACATTGCCGGAACGATCCACCAGGAGCGCGTCGCCGTCGAGCCTGCGATGGGCGATGCGGCGCGACTGCAGGGCCTGCACCTGGCGCCAGGCGCCGGCCATCAGTTCGTCGGTGATCTCCTCGGTGGGCACGGCGCCCAGGGTGCGGCCGCCGATGTGCTCGTAGACGAGCATCACGGCGTCCGGTCCGAGCTCGGACGTGGCGATCAGCTTGGGGGCGTTGGCGCCCGCGGCGATGGCCGCGTAGGCGAGCAGCGCCTCCTGTTCGAGGGCCTGGCGGAGGGACTGGAGGCTGCGCGGCTGGGTGATCCCGCGCAACGCCAGCCGCTGCCAGAGCCGGTAGAAGAAACCCTGCGCCTGCTGCTCGCGGTCGACGACCGTGACGTCCAGGGGCGGGCCGTCCTCCAGGGTGACGATGTAGCGGCGCCCCCGGTCGTGGTGGTGCGGCTCGGTGCCCGCGGCGTCGGCGCTGTCCTCGGCGCGCAGCGCGGTCACCGGCTTGAAGCCGACCCGGCGCAGCCCGGCGAGCAGATGGCGGCCTGTCGGCCGGACGTTCGGCGAGCCGACGGCGTACAGCGTGCCGTAGGCGACCGTCCAGCCGATCAGCACGGTGGTGACGATCGAGAACGGCGTGGTGTAGCCGTTCACCAGCACGGCGAAGGCGTCCAGCAGCAGCACGGCCCACATCACGACCCGCCAGCGCGGACGCCGGGACATGCCGACGGCCGTCATATAGGCGATGACGGGCGCCAGATAGCCGTGCACGGGGTCGGTGAGCCCGCCGGTGGGCGCCTGCTGCGTCAGCGCGTCGCGGATCGACTCGGGCGCCGTGTCGGCCACCCACAGGTCGGTGGCCAGGGACACGCCGTGCGCGAGGACCGCGGCGAGGACGCCGTCGGCGATGCGCAGCCCGTCGCGCTTGATGAGCCGCTCGATGGCGAACGCCACCGGGACGATGAAGATGGCGATGTTGGCGGCCAGCCCCGCGAAGTTCGCCAGCAGCTGCGGCGCGCGGCCGGTGCTGTCGCCGATGTCCTTCTCCAGGCCCTGGGTGGTGCCGTGGGCGAAGGCCGCGAGGGCGAGGACGAGGGCGATGCCGACGATCCCCAGGAAGAGCCGCACCAGGTCGGCGGGGCGGTGGACGCGCGCGGGCAGCAGCGGCTCGTCGCCCGAGACCTGGTCGATGTGGGCCTCGCCGTCATCGCAGGCGTAGCCGGCGGGAACCTCGTGCGCCCGCGTGCCGGACGGCCCGTCCGGGCCAGTGGCCACGGGCCCGGGCAGCGCTCCGGGGGCGCGGTCGCCTCCATGAGGTTCCGCGCCCTGCGCTCGCTCCGTCTGCTCGTCTTGGTCTCGTATCACCAGTCACCGCCCGGAAGATGGTGGCATGGCCCCGCCGGGCGAGGGGGCATCAGGGTGTATTTCGGGGGCGCGGACTCCGGATCGTACGCCCTGTAGTACGGATACGCACTCTGGGTGATCCTTCCGCACGGCCGGCCGGGGCACCAGCCCGCGGCGCTGTCGGTGCCGTGCGGCAGTATGGGCCGGGTGAGCGAGGACGTACGGACGGGCCGCGGAGAGGCCGCCGAGCTTCCCGAGTACGCGGAGCGGGTGCTGGCCGTCGCGGAGCGGATTCCGCCCGGCCGGGTGATGACCTACGGGGACGTCGCCGAATGGCTGGGCGAGGGCGGCCCCCGGCAGGTGGGGCGGGTCATGGCGCTGTACGGGGGCGCGGTGCCCTGGTGGCGGGTGGTCCGCTCGGACGGCACCCTGCTGCCCGGCCACGAGCTGCGCGCGCTCGCCCACTACCGCGAGGAGGGCACCCCGCTGCGGGAGGCGGGCCGCTCCGCCGAAGGACACGTCCCCCGGCTCGCCATGGCGCGGGCCCGCTGGGACGGCGCCGCGGACGACGGCCCCGGCGCGGATGTGACTCCTCACACCTGACAGCATCCGCCGTCCCCGCATCCCGGGACCACACCGTGCCCAGCGGGCCCAAGGGCTGACCCGAACGGGTGAGAGCCGTACGGTCGTCCGTCGACCCGTGGGACGCTCTGCGCTCCACGTGCCGACTGGCGTAGCGTCGAGAACCGCCGTCACACCCGGGACCCCCTCAGGGGCGACCGGCACGGCCCGCCGTACGACCCCCCGCACCCCCACCAGGACCGGCAACCCACGTGAGCTCCTCCCCTTCTCCCGGCACGGCCGGTACGACCGGCACGCCCGGGTCCGTCCGCCCGCCGCGGCAGGCACGGCAGCCCTCCTCGGGCGCGTACCGCCTCGTGCGGACCGGGCCGGGCCCCACGGCCCCTCCTGAGCTGGACGCGCGTCAGCGCGCCGTGGTTGACCACAGGGGAGGGCCGCTGCTGGTCCTCGCGGGACCGGGCACGGGGAAGACGACCACGCTCGTCGAGGCCGTCGCGGACCGGGTGCGGCGCGGCACCGACCCCGAGCGCATCCTCGTCCTGACCTTCAGCCGCAAGGCGGCCGTCGAGCTCCGCGACCGGATGGCCGCCCGGCTCGGCGGTGCCGCCCGGGGCCCGCAGGCGACGACCTTCCACTCGTACTGCTACGCCCTGGTCCGCGCCCACCAGGACGCCGACCTGTTCGTCGACCCGCTGCGGCTGCTGTCCGGCCCCGAACAGGACGCCGTCGTGCGCGAGCTGCTCGCCGGCCAGACGGACCTGGAACGGGAAGGGCGCGGCGCGGTGCGCTGGCCCGACGAACTGCGCGCCTGCCTGACCACACGCGGATTCGCCGACGAGGTGCGCGCGGTGCTCGCCCGCAGCCGCGAACTGGGGCTCGGGCCGGACGAACTGGCGGCCTTCGCGGCCCGCACCGGCCGCCCCGACTGGACGGCCGCCGCGACCTTCCTCGCCGAGTACCTGGACCTGCTCGACATGCGGGGCGTCCTCGACTATGCCGAGCTCGTCCACCGCGCTGTCCTCCTCACCGGGCGGCCCGAGGTGGGCGCCGGCCTCGCGCAGCGCTACGACGCCGTCTTCGTGGACGAGTACCAGGACACCGACGCGTCCCAGGTGCGGCTGCTGCGCGCCCTCGCGGGCGGCGGCCGGACGCTGATCGCCTTCGGCGACCCCGACCAGTCGATCTACGCCTTCCGGGGCGCCGACATCAACGGCATCCTCGACTTCCCGGACGCCTTCCCGCGCCGGGACGGCACCCCGGCCCCCGTCGAGGTCCTCACCACCTCGCGCCGCTCCGCGGCGGACCTCCTCGCCGCCACCCGGCTGCTCACCCGCCGGATGCCCCTCACCCGCCTCCCCGCACAGGCCGTCCGCGCGCACCGGGAGCTCGCCGCCGTGCGCGAGGGCGGCCGGGTCGAGGCGTACACCTACCCGACCGCGGGCGCCGAGACCGACAACATCGCCGACGTCCTGCGCCGCGCGCACCTGGAGGACGGCGTCCCCTGGCACGACATGGCCGTCCTCGTCCGCGCGGGCGCCCGCTCCATACCGGGCCTGCGGCGCGCCCTGACCTCGGCGGGCGTCCCCGTGGAGGTCGACGGCGACGACGTCCCCCTGCGCCACGAACCGGCGGTGGCCCCCCTGCTGACGGCCCTGCGGGCGGTGGCGGAACCCCGGACCGCCCCACTCGACCCGGAGGCCGCGTTCGCCCTCCTCACGTCCCCCCTGGGCGGCATGGACGGCGCGGACCTCCGCAGGCTCGGCCGCGCCCTCCGAGACGAGGAACGGACCGCGGGAAGCGCCGTTCCCCGCCCGTCCGACGTGCTCATCGCCGAGGCCCTGGCGCAGCCGGAGCGGCTCGCCGCGCACGACCCCGCGTACGCCCGGGGCGCCCAGCGCCTGGGCGCGCTCCTCCGGCGCACCCGCGAGCTCCTCGCGGCCGGCGGCACCGCCGAGGACGCACTCTGGGCGCTGTGGAACGGCACCCCCTGGCCGCAGCGGCTGGAGCGCGCGGCACACCGCGGCGGCGCCGCGGGCCGGAACGCCGACCGCGACCTGGACGCCGTGTGCGCGCTCTTCGAGACCGCCGCCCGCGCCGAGGAGCGCACCGGTGGCCGGGGCGCCCTCAACTTCCTGGACGAGCTGGAGTCCCAGGACATAGCGGCCGACGTCCTCACCCGCAGGGCCGTACGCCCCGACGCGGTACGCCTGATGACCGCGCACCGCTCCAAGGGCCTGGAATGGCGGCTCGTCGTCGTCGCGGGCGTCCAGGAGGGCCTCTGGCCCGACCTGCGGCGCCGGGGCTCGCTCCTGGAGGCCGACCGCATCGGACGCGACGGCCTCGCCGAACCACTCACCCCCGGAGCGCTGCTGGCGGAGGAGCGCCGCCTGTTCTACGTGGCGGCCACGCGCGCGCGCGAGCGCCTGGTCGTCACCGCCGTCAAGGCGGCCGCCGAGGACGGCGACCAGCCCTCCCGGTTCCTGACCGAGCTGGGCGCCGAGCCCGTCGACGTCACCCAGCGCCCGCGCCGCCCCCTGGCCGTCGCCGCGCTGGTCGCCGAACTGCGCACCACCACGGTCGACCCGGAGGCCACGGACGCCCTGCGGGCGGCCGCCGCCGAACGCCTCGCCCGACTCGCCGCGCTGCGCGACGACGAGGGCCAGCCGCTCGTACCGGCCGCCCACCCGTACCGCTGGTGGGGCCTCTACGAACCGACGCACAGCGAGGTGCCGCTGCGCGACCGCACCCGGCCCGTCACGCTCTCCGGATCGGCCGTCGGCCAACTGGCGGGTACGGCGGGCGCCTGCTCCCTCCAGTGGTTCCTCGGACGCGAGGTGAAGGCCGACGCCCCGGCCACCGCGGCCCAGGGCTTCGGCAACGTCGTGCACGTCCTCGCCGACGAGGTCGCCTCCGGCCGCACCCCGGCCGATCTCGCCGTCCTCATGGAGCGACTCGACTCCGTATGGGACGCGCTCGCCTTCGACGCCCCCTGGAAGTCGGTCCAGGAGAAGGAGAACGCCCGCGCGGCCCTGGAGCGCTTCCTGCGCTGGCACGTCATGGAGCGCGGCGGCCGGGACCCCGTCGCGACGGAGCACCCCTTCGAGGTCACCCTCAAGGCCGCCGACCACCAGGTGCGCATCCGGGGCTCCATGGACCGCGTGGAGGCCGACGGCAACGGCCGCGCCTACGTCGTCGACTTCAAGACCGGCAAGGGCATGGTGTCCGCGAACGAGGTCGCCCGCCACCCCCAGCTCGCCGTCTACCAGCTCGCGGTCGAACAGGGCGCCGTCGACGGCCTCTTCGACGGCGAGCGGCCCACCGCCGGAGGCGCCGAGCTCGTACAGCTCCGGCAGGGCGCGGCGAAGAAGAACGGCGGGGACACGGTCCCCAAGGTCCAGGCGCAGGAGCCGCTGGGCGGCGGGGAGTGGGTGAGCGAGCTCCTCGCCGAAGCGGCGGGCCGCATCCTGGAGGAACGCTTCGCCCCCCGCCCCGGGTCCCACTGCGCCCACTGCGCGTTCCGCTCCGCCTGCACGGCCCGTCCCGAAGGCCGCCAGGTGGTCGAGTGAGCGCCCCTGACCTGCGACGGTGCCGGATTGTCAGTGGGGCCGGTTAGCGTTTTGGACGTGACCCCGCGCCTGACCGACCCCGAGCAGCTCAAGGAGCTGCTCGGCATCCCGTTCACCAGGGAGCAGACGGCCTGCATCACCGCGCCGCCCGCCCCCCAGGTCATCGTGGCCGGCGCCGGGTCCGGCAAGACCACGGTGATGGCCGCCCGCGTCGTCTGGCTCGTCGGCACCGGCCAGGTCGCCCCCGAGCAGGTCCTCGGGCTCACCTTCACCAACAAGGCGGCCGGCGAGCTGTCCGAGCGCGTCCGCAAGGCCCTCGTCGCGGCCGGGGTCACCGACCCCGAGCCCCTGCCGGGCGACCCCGAAGGAGCCCCCGGCGAGCCGGAGATCTCCACCTACCACGCCTTCGCGGGCCGCCTCCTCAAGGAGCACGGTCTGCGGATCGGCCTGGAGCCCAGCGCCCGGCTGCTCGCCGACGCCACCCGCTTCCAGCTGGCCGCCCGCGTCCTGCGCACCTCCCCGGGTCCGCACCCCGCGCTCACCCGCTCTTTCGGCGACCTCGTCGCCGACCTCCTCGCGCTCGACGGCGAGCTCGCCGAGCACCTCGTGGAGCCCGCCGGGCTGCGCGCGTACGACACCGAGCTGCTGGCCGCCCTGGAGGGCGCCCGGCTCACCAACGCCGACCTGCGCCGCGCCCCCGAGACCGCCCGCGCCCGGCTCGAACTCCTCGACCTGGTCGGGGCGTACCGCGCCGAGAAGCGCGAGCGCGACCTCCTCGACTTCGGCGACCAGATCGCCCTCTCCGCCGAACTGGCCCGCAGCAGGCCGGAGGTGGGGCAGATCCTGCGCGAGCAGTTCAAGGTCGTCCTCCTCGACGAGTACCAGGACACCTCCGTCGCCCAACGGCTCCTGCTCTCCGGTCTCTTCGGCGGCGGCACCGCCCACGCCGTCACCGCCGTGGGCGACCCCTGCCAGGCCATCTACGGCTGGCGCGGCGCCTCCGTGGCCAACCTGGACGACTTCCCGCTCCACTTCCCGTACGCCGACGGCCGCCCCGCCCAGCGGTTCGCGCTCAGCGAGAACCGCCGCAGCGGCGGCCGCCTCCTCGACCTCGCCAACGGGCTCGCCGCCCCGCTGCGCGAACGCCACGAGGGCGTCGAGGCCCTGCGGCCCGCCCCCGGCGCGGAGCGGGACGGCGTGGTGCGCTGCGCCCTGCTGCCCACCCACGCGGAGGAGCTCGACTGGCTCGCCGACTCCCTCACCCACCTGGTGCGCACGGGCACCCGCCCCGGCGACATCGCCGTCCTGTGCCGCACCGCCGTCGACTTCGCGCAGATCCAGGCCGCGCTCGTGGAGCGCGACGTGCCCGTCGAGGTCGTCGGCCTGTCCGGGCTGCTCCACCTGCCCGAGATCGCCGACCTGGTCGCCGTCTGCGAGGTCCTCCAGGACCCCACGGCCAACGCCGCGCTCGTCCGGCTGCTGGTCGGCCCGCGCTGGCGCATCGGCCCGCGCGACCTGGCGCTGCTCGGCCGCCTCGCCCGTACGCTCGTGCCCTACGGCGGCACCGGCGCCGACCCGGAGCGCAGGCTCGCGGAGGCCGTCGAGGGCGTCGACCCCGCCGAGGTCGTCTCCCTCGCCGACGCCCTCGACACCTTCCTCCTGCCCGGCGGCACCGCGGGCGAGGACGCAGGGCTGCCCTTCTCCGCCGAGGCCGGGGTCCGCTTCGCCCGGCTCGCCGCCGAACTCCGCGACCTGCGGCGCTCCCTGTCCGACCCGCTGATGGACGTCCTCCACCGGGTGCTCGCCACCACCGGCCTGGAGGTCGAGCTCTCCGCCTCCCCGCACGCCCTGGCCGCCCGCCGCAGGGAGACCCTGTCGCACTTCCTGGACATCGCCGCGGGCTTCGCCGCCGTCGACGGCGAGGCCGGCCTGCTCGCCTTCCTCGGCTTCCTGCGCACCGCCGAGCAGTACGAGAAGGGCCTCGACAGCTCCCTGCCCGGCGGGGAGAACACCGTCAAGGTCCTCACCGCGCACAAGTCCAAGGGCCTGGAGTGGGACGTGGTCGCCGTCCCCGGGCTCGTCACCAAGACCTTCCCCAGCGAGCAGTCCCGCGAGTCCTGGACCGCCCAGGCGAAGGTCCTGCCGCACGCGCTGCGGGGCGACGCGGACACCCTGCCCGACGTCACGGACTGGGACGCCAAGGGCCTCGCCGCGTTCAAGGCCGCCATGAAGGAGCACCAGCGGATCGAGGAACTCCGCCTCGGCTACGTCACCTTCACCCGCCCCCGCTCCCTGCTCCTCGGCTCCGGCCACTGGTGGGGCCCCAGCCAGAAGCAGCCCCGCGGCCCGTCCGACTTCCTCGAGGCCCTGCGCGCGCACTGCGAGGCGGGCCACGGCGAGATCGAGGCATGGGCCGACGCGCCCGAGGAGGGCGCGGAGAACCCCGCCCTGGAGGAGCCGGAGACGGACCACTCCTGGCCGCTGCCCCTCGACCCCGCGTCCCTGGAGCGCCGCCGCGCCGCCGCGGACGCCGTCCTGGCCCACCTCGACCGCATGGCGGCCCACGAGGACGAGCCCCGCGCCACCGCCCCGGACCCGGAGCCCGCCCACGACCCCGACTGGCCGCCCCCGGAGGACGACCCGTACGACGACACGCACGAGGCCCCGCTCACCGACGAGGACCTCACCGACTGGGACGCCCTGCCGACGACGCGCCCGGAGACGGCCGTACCCGCCCCCCGGCAGATGCCGGACGAGGAGGACGCCGACGGGCCCGGACACGACGGGCCCGAATACGACGGGAAAAGGGCCGACGGGCCCGCAACCGCAACCACCGGGCACGCGCGCGTACGGGTGCACGACGGGGCCCCGTCCCACAGGGCCGAACCCGTACCGGCGGCAAGGCGCGTGCCGACGGACGACGACCCCGAGCGGACGCCCGACGACGCCGGTCATCGCGACCGGGGCCGGCCGGGCGACCCGGATCACCTGGGTCACCCGGATCACCCAGGCCACCAGGACAGCGATCCCGACCACCGGCGGCACTGTTCCGGCGAGCCGCCCGCAGGGCAGACGCTCTCCCCGGAGGAGGCACGCCTCGCCACGTCCTGGGACCGGGACCTGGAGGCACTGGCCGGAGAACTGCGCCGCGCCCGCGCGAGCGTGCGCGAGGTGGCCCTGCCGACTTCCCTGAGCGCCTCGCAACTGGTGCGTCTCGCCGCCGACCCGGACGGCTTCGCACAGGAGCTGGCCCGGCCCATGCCGCGCCCGCCGCAGCCCGCCGCGCGCCGCGGCACCCGCTTCCACGCCTGGATCGAGTCCCGCTTCGAGGCGCTGCCCCTGCCGATGCTGGGCCCCGACGAACTGCCCGGCGGCCCCGAGGACGGCGCGGACGAACCGGAGATCGCCGACGAACGGGACCTCGCCGCCCTCAAGGAGGCGTTCGAGCTCACCCCGTACGCCCACCGCACCCCGTACCGGGTGGAGGCGCCGTTCCAGCTCACCCTCTCGGGCCGAGTGATCCGCGGCAGGGTTGACGCCGTCTACCGCGAACGCGGCCCACAGGGCGACACGTACGAGATCGTCGACTGGAAGACGAGCCGCGCCCACGACGCCGACCCCCTCCAGCTCGCGATCTACCGCGTCGCCTGGGCGGAGCAGTACGGAGTGCCGCTGTCCGCCGTCACCGCCGCCTTCGTGTACGTGCGCGACGGCCGGACAGTCCGCCCGGAGGGCCTCCCGGATCGCGCGGGCCTGGAACGGATCCTGGCGGGGGAGCCCTCATGAGGACTCCCGGTCATGGTCACGCCGCGTGGCCGGATAGGCTCGATGCCATGAGCGACAACCCGGACAGCGCTGTCCGCGCGTATATCGAAGAGCACCGTGCCGCGTTCCTCGAGGACCTGGTCGAGTGGCTCCGCATCCCCTCCGTGTCGGCCGAACCGGGCCGCGCCCCCGATGTGCGCCGCAGTGCCGACTGGCTGGCCGCCAAGCTCACGGAGACCGGCTTCCCGACCGTCGAGGTCTGGGAGACCGACGGCGCCCCGGCCGTGTTCGCCGAGTGGCCCTCCGGCGACGCCGGCGCCCCCACCGTCCTGGTCTACGGCCACCACGACGTGCAGCCCGCCGCCCGCGAGGACGGCTGGCACACCGAGCCCTTCGAGCCCGTCTTCAAGGACGGCCGGCTCTACGCGCGCGGTGCCGCCGACGACAAGGGCCAGGTCTTCTTCCACACGCTGGGCCTCCGGGCCCACCTCGCCGCGACGGGCCGCACCACGCCCGCCGTCAACCTCAAGCTGATCATCGAGGGCGAGGAGGAGTCCGGCTCGCCGCACTTCCCGGCCCTTGTCCGCGCGCACGCCGACCGGCTCGCCTGCGACACCGTGATCGTCTCCGACACCGGCATGTGGGCGGAGGACACCCCGACCGTCTGTACCGGCATGCGCGGCCTCACGGACTGCCAGATCGACCTGTACGGGCCCGCCCAGGACATCCACTCGGGCTCCTTCGGCGGCGCCGTGCCCAACCCGGCCACCGAGGCCGCCCGCCTCGTCGCCGCCCTGCACGACGAGGACCGCCGCGTCGCGATCCCCGGCTTCTACGACGGCGTCGTGGAACTGACCGAGCGCGAGCGCGAGCTCTTCGCCGAGCTCCCCTTCGACGAGAAGCAGTGGCTACGCATCGCGCACTCCCACGCGACCCTCGGCGAGAAGGGCTACACCACCCTGGAGCGGATCTGGGCCCGTCCCACCGCCGAGGTCAACGGCATGGGCGGCGGCTATCAGGGCCCCGGCGGCAAGACGATCGTGCCGTCCGCCGCCCAGCTCAAGCTGTCCTTCCGGCTGGTCGCGGGCCAGGACACCGACGCCGTGCAGCAGGCCGTGCGGAAGTGGGTGGCCGGCAGTCTGCCCGAGGGCATCCGCCACGAGATCAACTTCTGGGGCGTCACCCGCCCCTGCCTGACCCCGCTCGACCACCCGTACCTCCAGTCGGTCGTCCGGGCCATGGGGCGCGCCTTCGGGCAGCGGATCCGCTTCACGCGCGAAGGCGGCTCCGGCCCGGCCGCCGACCTCCAGGACGTGCTCGGCGTCCCGGTGCTGTTCCTCGGCATCTCGGTGCCCTCGGACGGCTGGCACGCGCCGAACGAGAAGGTCGAGCTGGACCTCCTCATGAAGGGCGTCGAGACCAGCGCCTACCTCTGGTCCGACCTCGCCGCCGGGGCCGGCAGCGAGCGGTAGCTCGCGCTCTTGACGTACACCACCATCCGCAGGGGGAGTTGGAAGCAGTCGTGACCACCTGGACCGACCCGGCAGCCGCCCGGCCCATCACGCTCAGCGGCGACAGCGGCATCGACCGCGCCGCGCACCACCGCATGGACGAGGCGTGGCTCGCCGCCGCGTGGAGCCATCCCTCCACGAGGGTCTTCGTGGTGTCCGGCGGGCAGGTGCTGATCGACGACACGCCCGACGGCCGCACGGAGCTGGTGATGACCCCGGCCTTCGAGGCCCCGGTCACCGAGACGCACCGCTATTTCCTGGGCGAGGACGAGGAGGGCATCGCCTACTTCGCCCTCCAGAAGGACACACTGCCGGGCCGGATGGACCAGTCGGCCCGCCCGGCCGGGCTGCGCGAGGCGGGGCTGCTGCTGTCGCCGCGCGACGCCGGGCTGATGGTGCACGCGGTCGCCCTGGAGAACTGGCAGCGCCTGCACCGCTTCTGCTCGCGCTGCGGCGAGCGCACGGTGGTGGCGGCCGCGGGCCACATCCGCCGCTGCCCGGCCTGCGGCGCCGAGCACTACCCCCGGACCGACCCGGCCGTCATCATGCTCGTCACGGACGAGGCGGACCGGGCGCTGCTGGGCCGGCAGATGCACTGGCCGGAGGGCCGTTTCTCGACGCTCGCGGGCTTCGTCGAGCCGGGGGAGTCCATCGAGCAGGCCGTGCGCCGCGAGGTCGCCGAGGAAGTGGGCGTGATCGTCGGCGACGTGGAGTACTTCGCCAGCCAGCCCTGGCCCTTCCCGTCGAGCCTCATGCTGGGCTTCATGGCCCGCGCCACGTCCTCCGCCATCCAGGTGGACGGCGAGGAGATCCACGAGGCCCGCTGGTTCTCCCGGGAGGAACTGCGGGCGGCCTTCGCCTCCGGAGAGGTGCTGCCGCCCACCGGCATCTCCATCGCGGCCCGCCTGCTGGAGATCTGGTACGGGGAGCCGCTGCCGCAGAGCCCGAGCTGAGCGCGGGAACGAGCTGGGGCACCGACTCCTCGGAGCCGGTGCCCCGCGGCCTCGGCCGTGCCGTGCTCCCGCGCCCCTGCGTGCCCGGGGTCAGGAGGCCAGGGCCTGCTTGACCTGTGCCAGGGACGGGTTGGTCATGGTGACCGGGACACCGCCGCCGTTGGGGACGACCAGGACGGTCGGCACCGTCTGGTTGCCGTCGTTCGCCTTTTCCACGAAGGCCGCGGATTCGGCGTCGTGCTCGATGTTGATCTCGTTGTACGCGATTCCCTCGCGGTCCAGCTGGCTCTTCAGTCGGCGGCAGTAGCCGCACCAGGTGGTGCTGTACATCGTCACGGTGCCCGACATGCGACCTCGTGCTCCTTCGGTGGTGGGTGTGATGCCAGTCGTAGAACGCACGTCCGCCCGTAGCCATTCCCGGGCATTAGTACGACCGGCGGGCCGGGCCTGTGGACGAGCGTTCCCGGTCGTCCCCGCGGACCTGGCAGCATGGCGGGGTGACAGCAGCAACGCACTCCTCCCTCTTCCCGCAGGTCCCGGACTCTGCCGATGCGGTGCTCGAAGGGCTCGACCCCGAGCAGCGCGAGGTGGCGACGGCCCTCAGCGGTCCGGTGTGCGTGCTGGCCGGAGCGGGCACGGGCAAGACCCGGGCGATCACCCACCGCATCGCCTACGGCGTCCGGTCCGGGGCGCTCCAGCCCGCCAGCGTGCTCGCCGTCACCTTCACCAACCGCGCCGCCGGAGAGATGCGCGGCAGGCTCCGCCAGCTCGGCGCGGGCGGCGTCCAGGCGCGCACGTTCCACTCGGCGGCCCTGCGCCAGCTCCATTACTTCTGGCCCAAGGCCGTCGGCGGCGAGGTGCCGCGCCTCGTCGAGCGGAAGGTCCAGCTCGTCGCGGAGGCCGCCGCCCGCTGCCGGGTCCGGCTCGACCGCAACGAGCTGCGGGACGTGACCGGCGAGATCGAGTGGTCGAAGGTCACCCAGACCGTCCCGGAGGACTACGCCCCCGCCGCCGCCAAGACCGGCCGCGAGGCCCCCCGCGACCCGGCCGAGATCGCCCGGATCTACGCCACGTACGAACAGCTCAAGCGCGACCGCGGCGTGATCGACTTCGAGGACGTCTTGCTGCTGACGGTCGGCGTCCTCCAGGAGCGGGACGACATCGCGGAGACGGTGCGCCGCCAGTACCAGCACTTCGTGGTCGACGAGTACCAGGACGTCAGCCCCCTCCAGCAGCGCCTGCTGGAGCTGTGGCTGGGCGACCGGGACAACCTCTGCGTGGTCGGCGACGCCAGCCAGACCATCTACTCCTTCACCGGAGCCACCCCGGACCACCTGCTGAACTTCCGTACCCGCCACCCCCGGGCGACGGTCGTCAAGCTCGTCCGGGACTACCGCTCCACCCCCCAGATCGTGCACCTCGCCAACGGCCTCCTCGCCCAGGCCCGGGGCCGCGCCGCCGAGCACCGGCTGGAGCTCGTCTCGCAGCGGGAGGCGGGCCCCGAGCCCCGCTGCACCGAGTTCGCCGACGAGCCCGCCGAGGCGGAGGGCACCGCCCGCCGGATCCGGGAGCTCATCGCCTCCGGGGTCCCGGCCAGCGAGATCGCGATCCTCTACCGCATCAACGCCCAGTCCGAGGTCTACGAACAGGCCCTCGCCGACGTCGGGGTGCCCTACCAGCTGCGCGGCGCCGAGCGGTTCTTCGAGCGCCCGGAGGTGCGTGAGGCCGGGCTGCTGCTGCGCGGCGCCGCCCGCGCCGGCGGCCACTCCGACCCCGAGCTGGCCTCCGCCGACGACGTGCCGTCCCAGGTGCGGGCCGTGCTGGGCACCCGTGGCTGGACGCCCGACCCCCCGGCGGGCTCGGGCGCCGTGCGGGACCGCTGGGAGTCCCTGGCGGCGCTGGTGCGGCTCGCCGAGGACTTCGTACGGGCCAGACCGGAGGCCACCCTCGCCGATCTCGTCGCCGAGCTCGACGAGCGGGCGAGCGCCCAGCACGCACCCACCGTCGAGGGTGTGACTCTCGCCTCACTTCACGCGGCCAAGGGCCTCGAATGGGACGCCGTCTTCCTGGTCGGGCTCGCCGAGGGCATGATGCCGATCACTTACGCCAAGACCGACGAGCAGGTCGAGGAGGAGCGCCGACTGCTCTATGTGGGGGTCACCCGGGCCCGCCGCGACCTCTCCCTCTCCTGGTCCCTGTCCCGCACCCCGGGCGGCCGCGCCACCCGGCGGCCCACCCGCTTCCTCAACGGACTGCGGCCCGGCTCCACCGCCTTCCGGCCGGGCTCGGGAGCGGCTCGCACCGCCGCCCCGGCGGGCCCCGAGCGGGACGGACGGCGCCGCGCCCGTGGGCCCGCCCGCTGCCGGGTCTGCGGCAGGACGCTGACCGACGCGGGCGAGATCAAGCTGATGCGCTGCGAGGACTGCCCCTCCGATCTGGACGAGGCGCTGTACGAGCGGCTGCGCGACTGGCGCGCCGAACAGGCGGCCCTGCTGGGCCAGCCCGCCTACTGCGTCTTCACCGACAAGACGCTGCTGGCGATCGCCGAAGCCGTGCCGGGAACCGAATCGGAGCTGGCGGGCATCTCAGGGGTGGGGAGGCGGAAGCTCGACAGGTTCGGAGCCGACGTCCTCGCCCTGTGCGCGGGCGCCGATCCGGCCTCCGGCAACTCCCCGGAAGAAACTCCGGAAAAATAGTTTGCGCACGCGGACGGCATACCCATAGCCTTCCGAGCACGGAGACAACGGCTCTTTCGAGATCCGGTGGATCCGTGTTGTACTGAACCGACCCGGACTGGTTTCGACCGGTCCCCGAAGACGCCGAGAGGAGGCGAAGACCGATGATCAGCTTCAAGACCAGCAACAAAATGACCGATCGCCAGGTCGCCGCCACCCGTCTTCTCGGCCTGTCCTCGGCGCTCGCTCCTGCCTTCCAGGGCACCGGTCTGTCCACCGCAGGCTTTGCCCGGATCAATGAGCGACCGACCAAGGCGTCCGCGGTAACGGCAGCAGCAATGGCACAGGCCCAGGCCTATGGCATTGAAGCGACGGCCAACGGCGCCGGATTCCGGAGCGAGCAGCAGCACCAGACGATGTGGGCCTTCCGTGGGCTCGAACCCTGGAGAGATCCAGCCTGATCGGCATGATCAGGTCGGCACCTTCCAGGGCCGCGGAACCCACACCGGGATCCGCGGCCCTTTTGTTTGCCCCCTCGCCAGGGCGGGGGGAACCAGCCCGGCCACAAGCCGGAACAACAGACGAGGAAAAGACACCGTGCAACTCAAGGCACACACCCCGTCAGTAGCGACCGACCTGATCCCCCCGCCTGTCCCCACGGAGGACTCCTTGACCCCCCTCACCGCCCTCACCGACCTCGACGAGGCCATCGAGAACCTGGGCACCCCCGTCCCCTGCCGCAGCTACGACCCGGAGGTCTTCTTCGCCGAGACCCCGGCGGACGTGGAGTACGCCAAGTCGCTCTGCCAGACCTGCCCGCTCCGCGAGGCCTGCCTCGCCGGAGCCGTGGACCGTCGTGAGCCGTGGGGCGTCTGGGGCGGCGAGCTCTTCGTCCAGGGTGTTGTGGTGGCCCGCAAGCGGCCCCGTGGCCGTCCGCGCAAGAACCCGGTCGCCGCATGAACGTCTTCGGCACCATCGACCGCCCCACCACGCACGACCCCAAGAAGCAGGATCCGACGATGAACCGCCCCTCCGCCGAGCCGTTCGGCCCCGAAACCCCCGCCCGTGACACCTCCCGCGCGACCGCCTCGCGTCAGAACAGGAACCTCGAAATGCAACTCATCCCAGAAGCCCTGGCTCGTGCCCATATGCACGACCGCCTCCGGGAGGCGGATGCCGAACGCAGGGCCATCCGGCTGGCCGCCGCCCGGCGGATGCAGCGTCGCGCCGAGCGCGCCTCGCTGCGTGCCCGCCGCGCGCTGGCCATGGCCGTGATGCACTGATCGGGCCACAGCCGAGGCCCGGGGCTCACCCGGAGCTCATCCCGAAGCCCGCGGGGCCGGTCCGAACGGACCGGCCCCGCGGGGCGTTGGGTGCGTTGTGCCCTCCCGGCGCGTTCGCGGGGATATCGTCTGGGAGTGGACCAGAAGACGCATGAATCAGTGCAGTTGGATCCCCAGAAGGCCACCGGGAACGCCGCGCCCGTGACGTGCGCCCGCTGTGGCACCGCCGCCGACGGTACGCCGCCGACCTGGACCTGCTCCGTCGAGAACGGCAGCCGCCGCTACTTCTGCGACGACTGCGCGCGCGCCAACATCAGAGCCATCGAGAGCCGCCTCGACTCCTCCTGGTGGTGAGCAGGGGCCCGGACCGTCAGGCGGGCGTCTCCTGACTCTCGTCGGCCACCCCGAAGCCGGGCACCCACGCCTCCATCTCGTCTCTCAGCCGCACCGTCGCACCCAGCTGGCACAGCACCCCGATGGTGCTCGTCGTCACCCGGTGTATCAGCAGATACGACGGAGGCAGATTGAGCTGCCGCCCCAGCTGGTAGGCGGGTGAACGGGGATCGGCGACCCGCGTCGCCTGGGCCCGCATCCAGCCCCGGGTGAAGGTGAACTCCGCCACCTGCGCGGGCTCGATGATCGGCAGCAGATAGTCCAGCACGGCCCCCGGGTCCAGCTCGATCTCCGGCTTGACGAAGCCCTCGTCCCGCAGCAGCTCGTGGACCGCCTCCGCCTCACCGTCCAGCGTCAGCCGCAGGGCCGTGCCGATCGTCGGGGGAAGCCCCTGCGGCAGCCGGTCCACCGTGCCGAAGTCCAGCACCCCCAGCCGCCACTTCTCCGGCGGGCCGTCGGGGGCGTCACCGGTCAGCAGCCGGAAATTGCCCGGGTGCGGGTCGGCGTGCAGCAGCCCCGTGCGCGCCGCGCCCGAGAAGAGGAAGCGGGCCAGCAACTGCCCCGCCCGGTCCCGCTGCTCCTGGGTGCCGTCCGCTATCACCTCGGACAGCGGCACCCCGTCCAGCCACTCGGTGATCAGCACCTGGTCGCTCTGGTGCACCACCTCGGGCACGGTGACATCCGGATCGTTCGCGAACTCCCGGGCGTGCGCGCTCTGGGCACGGGCCTCCAGCTCGTAGTCGAGTTCTTCCGACACCCTGTCGCGCAGCTCCGAGATGAGCGGTTTGATGTCCATCCCGGGGATCAGCGGCCCCAGCAGCCGGGCGAAGCGACCCAATTGGGTGAGGTCGGACAGCAGTGCCTCGCCCGCCCCCGGATACTGCACCTTGACCGCGACCTCACGCCCGTCGTGCCAGACCGCCCGGTGCACCTGCCCGATCGACGCGGCCGCCGCAGGCCGGTCCTCGAACTCCTCGAACAACTCCCGCCAGTCCGCGCCGAGCCGCTCCGCCAGCGCGGCGTGCACCGACTTCGTGGGCATCGGGGGAGCCGCCTCCTGAAGCTTGGTCAGCGCCGCCCGATAGGGGCCCGCCACCTGCTCGGGGAGTGCCGACTCGAAGACGGACAACGCCTGACCGAGCTTCATCGCACCCCCCTTGAGCTGCCCGAGCGTCGCGAACAGCTGCTCGGCCGTGCGCTGCTGGAGCTCCGTGGCGATCAGCTCGGCGGACCGGCCGCCGATGCGTTTCCCCAGCCCGAGCGCCGTGCGCCCCGCGAACCCCAACGGCAGCGCGGCCAACTTGGCGGTACGGGTGACCGCCTTGCGGGGTAGATCAGACATGCGCCCCTCCAACTAGCTGAACAGCCACACCGCGGACGGCGGTTACCTGCTCATTGTCCCGTGCGGTCCCCCTGCGGCAGAGGCATACCCGGGATCCGGAGATCCCGCCGCGCCGCACGGGCACCGCGGATGCGGCTCGACGGGCCGCGGGGACCAGGCCGGGCCCGGCAGGGCCAGCTCCATCCGCACCCCCGCGCTCGCCGGGGACCCACCGTCGAGGAAATCCAGCGCCCGCGACACGGTCAGCCCCGCCACAACCGTGGCCAGTGCCATGTCGCACGACGGTACCCCCGAGGCCCGGCCGGACCGCCACTGGGCGAGCATCCGGGGCCAGGCCGCGTCCCGTTCGCCCCGCCCCAGCTCGATACAGCCCGCGCAGGCCGTGCCGCCGGGCAGCACCAATGGGCCCACCACCCCGGTGGCTTCCAGGACGCCCGCGTACATATGGGGAGTTCCGGACAGGATCAGCTCCTCCGCGGCGGCGGGGTCGGGGGCGTGGGCGGCCAGCCCGTCCCGCGGCGCGAACACCACCAGGGCCAGCGGCGGCTCGCCGTCGGCACCGCCGCCTCCCCGGGCCCGCGGCCGGGGAACCGGCGCGACCTCCCGGACCAGCCGCCGCGCCGCGCTGTCCCGGCGCTCCCCGATCCGCTCGGCACCCACCCCGCCCGGCGCCACGTCCCAGGGGTCCACGCAGCCGCCGTCCTGGACATCGACCTGTCCCACCCCCGACGCCGACAGCAGCGCCGCGACAGCGGACCCCACCCGCCCGGCGCCGCGCACCTGCACTCTCAACGCCCGCCGTGCGCCCATGATCCCCATCGCCGCGCCCGCCCCGGCGTGCAGCACGGACAGCGAGGCCAGGTCCGGCCGCAGACGCTCCAGCGCCGGGCCCTGCTCGCGCAGGCCCGCGGCGCCCTCGCCCCCGCCCCGCGGATCATCGAGCAGACCGGCCCGCGTCAACCGCTCGACCAGGACATCCGCCCGCCCCTCGGGCAGCCCGACGGCCCGCGCCTCCTCCCGCAGCAGCGGCATACCGCGCGTCCCGTCCAGCAGGCTCAGGAAACTCCCCGTCGCCGTGTCCACCGGCCCGACCACCACCGCGTGCGCCGGTGCCACGCCGAACTGCACGGTGTCGCGACTCCGCCAGCTCCGCCGCAGCGCCGGCTTGAGCATCGGGTGCGCGGAGTCGCGGTGCGCGGGGCCGGGGCGCGTGGACTCCGCGCGCCGCACGACAGGACCCGTTCGGGTGGAGACAGCGAGCGCGGAATCCGCGCGTGTCCCGTTCTTCTGCATGGTCTTCCCCCTCCGTCGGCTTCCAGAATGGGCCGCCTGACCACACGGCGTGCGACGTTGTCCACAGGGGCGAGGTGATTGTCGTACAAGCCGTGGACTCTGGGAGGTGTTTCCCCCGACAAGGAGCGATGGGCGGGACTTCACGCGCCGCCAGCAGGTAACGTCGGGGCGTGCCCGTCGATCCTCTGCACAGTGCCGCAAGACCACCGCGCAGTGTTCCGAGCCCGCTCACGCGCGGCCCGGAGACCGATGCGGTCGAGGTCAGACGGAGCGCGCGCCGCCGCAGAACGGTCTCCGCGTACCGCGAGGGCGACCGCACGGTCGTGCTGATCCCCGCCCGGATGTCGGAGGCGGAGGAGGAGCGCTGGGTGACGGTCATGCTCGACAAGCTCGCCGCCCAGGAGAGCAAGCGGATGCTCGGCGACGCCGAGCTCGCCGACCGGGCGGAGCGGCTCTCTGCGCAGTACCTGGGCGGCCGGGCCCGCCCCGAGTCCGTCCGCTGGGTGACCAACCAGAACACCCGCTGGGGCTCGTGCACCCCGACCGAGGGCAGCATCCGTCTCTCGCACCGGCTGCAGGGCATGCCCGAATACGTCGTGGACTACGTGCTGCTCCACGAACTGGCACATCTCCTCGTCCCCGGGCACGGGCCCGGGTTCTGGCGGCTCCTCGAGGCGTATCCACGGACCGAGCGCGCCCGCGGCTACCTCGAAGGCGTGGTCGCCGCCGACCGGCTGCCGCATCTCCCGGCGGCCCGCAGCGAATAGCGGGCCGGTATTTCCGGCCGCGTGCGAACGGCCCGGAGCCGAAAGGCCCCGGCTGAGCCGTTAGCCTGACGCAACGTATTCATCGCATGTTCGGATGGGGGACGGTCGTTACGCATGGCCAGGGAATTCCAGCGCGGCCACAAGGCCAGGATCAGTGATCTGACGGCGGGGACCGATCTGTACGTGGGCGTGCAGATCGCCGGCCCCGGACTGACCCTCGACATCAGCTGTTTCGGCCTCGACGCCCAGGAGCGGCTGTCCGACGACCGCTACTTCGTCTTCTTCAATCAGCCGCAGTCGCCCGAGGGCGCCATCCAGCAACTCGGCGCGCAGGCCGGTGACACGGAATCCTTCCGCGTCACCCTGGACCGGATTCCCGCGCAGATCCGGAAACTGAGCTTCACGGCCACGGTCGACGGCGCCGGTCAGATGTCGCAGATCGGCCCCGGCTGTCTCCGCATCGTGGCCGGCGGCGAGGAAGTCGCGCGCTACTCCTTCACCGGCGCCGAATTCAGCACCGAACGCGCGGTGATGCTGGGCGACTTCTACGTCAAGGACGTCTGGCGGTTCGCCGCGGTGGGCCAGGGATTCGACGGCGGGCTGGAGGCACTCCTCAAAAACTTCGGCGGCGAGGTGCTGGAGGAAGAGCCCGAGGCCGCACCGGCACCGGCCCCGACCGCCGCCGCTCCCGCCTTCGCGCCCCCGGCCCAGGCCACCGCGCCCCCGGCCTTCGCGGCGCCCGCCGGTCCGAGCGCACCCGCGGCACCGACCCCGCCCTCCGCCCCGAGCACACCGGCCGTCCCGCACACCTCCGCGGCCCCGGCCCATGACGCGCACCAGTTCCCGGCGCAGGGCGCCCCGTTCCAGGCCGCGCCCCCACCCCCCGGCGTGCCCCTCCAGAGCCCCGCCCAGCATCAGGCGCCGCCCCACCAAGGCTTCCCGCCCCCGCCGGGCGGCACCCCGCAGATGCACGCGGCACCCACGCTCGCCGCGCCCATCGCCCCGCCCGGTTACTTCACGGAGCAGGGCGGCGCGCACGGCAGCCAGTTCCCCCCGCCGCCCGGTCCGCCGGGCGTGCCCGGTCAGCACGCCCTGTACGGTCAGCAGCCCGGCGCCTACGGACACCAGCAGCCCTACGGAGCGCCGCAGCAGCCCGCCCCCTACGGCGGCCGGCCCGCTCCGGGAACGGCAGGCCTCCAGACGGTCCTGGAGAAGTTCCGCGAGGTGCCCACCGGACAGCGGTGGACGCTCCAGAACTCCAAGCTCGTCCGCGTCGACCTCGGCGTCGACCAGCAGCCCGTGCTCGCCCGCCAGGGCAGCATGGTGCTCTACCAGGGCAAGGTCGACTTCGGCTACAAGGGCGCGGGCTTCGCCGGACGGATCATGGGCAGTGCCACCGGCCAGGAACTGCAGCTGATGCGCTGCACCGGCCGCGGACAGGTCTTCCTCGCCGAGAACTCCTCCCACCTGCACCCGATCGAGCTGCAGGGCGACGCCATCTGCGTCTCCGCGGAGTCGGTGCTCGCCTTCGACGAGTCGCTCCAACACGAGATCCGCAGGATCGAGGGCCACGGCATCCCCGGCGGCGCTCTGTTCACCATGCAGTTCCAGGGCCACGGCACCGTCGTCGTCAAGACCCACGGCGTCCCCGTGGTGCTCCCGGTCACCCCGACCACATACGCGGACAGCAACGCCATCGTCGCCTGGTCCGCCGGCGCACAGGTGATCGTCTCCAGTCAGGTGCGGCTGCGCCGCACCTCCTACCCGGGCCACAGCGGAGAGACCGTGAACCTCCAATTCCGCGGTGCGCCCGGCAACTTCATCGTCGTCCAGCCGTACGAGGTCTGAGGGAGCCCGGAATGACCATGAACCAGACACCGATCTCGGGCTACGCCCCGACCCCGGTCACCGCCCGCATGGAGACCCACGGCAGCAGCATGCTCAAGGTCGCCATGCAGACCGGCAACGACCTTTTCGCCCGCACGGGGTCGATGATCGCGTACGAGGGCTGCGTCCAGTACGAGGCGAATCCCCCCGCCCTGCGGCAGATGGCCTCCCAGTGGTTCACCGGCGAAGGCGCGCCGCTGATGAAGTGCCACGGCGACGGCCTGCTCTACCTCGCCGACTACGGCGCGGACATCGTCTGCCTCCAGCTCGACGGGGACTCGCTCTCCGTCAACGGCACCAACGTCCTCGCCTTCGACGCCCACCTGCAGTGGGGCGTGCAGCGGGTGAAGGGCATGGCGAAGTTCGCGGGCCAGGGCCTGTTCAACGTGGCCGTCTCCGGCACCGGCTGGGTCGCCCTGACCTCCCGCGGCACCCCCGTCGTCGTCGACTGCGGCCGCGGCGACGACGAGACCTACGTGGACCCCGACGCGCTCGTCGCCTGGTCCACCGGTCTCAGGATGAAGGGCAGGAGCAGCTTCAAGGCGTCCTCCCTGATCGGCCGGGGCAGCGGCGAGGCGTACCAACTGGGCTTCTCCGGCCAGGGATTCGTGGTCGTCCAGCCCAGCGAGGACAGCACCGACCGGCTCCGGGCGCGGGGCTGAGGGGGAACGAGAACAGCATGCAGAGCCCGCTTTTCGCCCACACCGAGGCACAGACGCAGGACCGCTACGCCCTGCAGAACCCGCAGCTGCTGCGGGTCTCCCTCACGGGGCACGACGACGTCCTCGCCCGCAAGGGCTCCATGGTCGCCTACCAGGGGATGGTGGAGTTCGACGGGGAGTACCGGACCAGCGGACAGCGCGACTCCCGGACCCACACCGGCGAGGGCCTGGACCTGATGCGCTGCTCGGGACAAGGCACCGTCTACTTCGCGAACCTTGCCCAGCACGTCCACGTGGTCGACGTGGACCACAACGGCCTCACCGTGGACAGCGCCTACGTCCTCGCACTGGACTCCGCGCTGCACTGGGAGACCATCGCCGTGGACAGCCAGTTCGGCATCTCCGGCACCGGCGCGTACAACCTCGTCATCAGCGGCCAGGGCAAGGTCGCCCTGATGACCTCCGGCCTGCCGCTGATGCTCCAGGTCACCCCCGACAAGTACGTCAACGCCGACGCGGACGCCGTCGTCGCCTGGTCGACCTCGCTGGTCGTCCAGATGCAGGCACCCACCTCCTCGTCGGGCGTCTGGCGGCGGCGCGGCAGCACGGGCGAGGGCTGGGAGCTCAACTTCCAGGGACACGGCTACGCGCTCGTCCAGCCCAGCGAGTTGCTCCCGCCGCAGGGCGCGGAGATCGGCCAGGGGGTCATGGCCCAGTACGGCCTCGGCCAGAACGGCGCGCACGGGCAGAACCAGGGCAACACCTGGTCCAACCGCTGAACCCATGGGTAAGGGGCGGTCGCCATGGCGGCCGCCCCTTACCCATGCATCAGTTCGCTACAGCCGCGCCAGCGTCCGCTTCAGCAACTGGACGACCGAGTCGTCCGCCACGTCGGCCACCTCGTCGTACGGGAACCAGCGCAGGTCCAGCGACTCGTCGCTGATGGCCGCCACCGCGCCCGCCGGGACCAGCGCCGCGTACTGCACGTCGAGGTGCCAGTGGCAGGGTGCCGGGATCGGGTGCCGGTCGAGGCGCACCGGGCCGCCCGGGAGGAGCGTCAGGCCCGTGATCCCCGACTCCTCCGTGGCCTCCCGCAGTGCCGCCTCGGTGAGCGTGCCGTCGCCGGGCTCGCAGTGGCCGCCCATCTGGAGCCACATCCGCAGCTTGCGGTGCAGCGTGAGCAGCACCTGGCCGCGCGCCGGATCGATCACCAGCGCGCTCGCCGTGAGGTGCCCGGCGTCGCACGCCTTCCACATCCCGTCCGGGTGCCGGCCGAGGTGCTCCAGATAGAGCCCGCGGAGCTCCCGCTGGTCCTCGTACTGCTCCAGCACGCGGACGGCGTTCTCGTGCAGGCTCACTTCTTGTCGTCGTCCTTGCCGCTGTCGGAGCCGCCGGGCTCGCCGTCGGTGCCGGAGTCCTCGCCGGAGTCCTTCGTCAGGTCCGGCTTCGCCGTGCCGCTCGCGGCCTCGCCCAGCATCTTGTCGAGCTCGGAGAAGTCCAGGTGCTCACGGTGGACGAAGCCGTCCGGGTCGTCCAGGTCGGCGGCGGTCGGCAGCATGTCCGGGTGCTCCCAGAGGGCGTCACGGCCCTCCAGGCCGCGCGCGTCCGTCAGCGACGCCCACAGGCGGGAGGCGTCGCGCAGCCGACGCGGGCGCAGCTCCAGGCCGATCAGCGTGGCGAACGTCTGCTCCGCCGGGCCGCCGGAAGCGCGCCGCCTGCGCAGCGTCTCGCGCAGGGCGTCGGCCGACGGCAGGTGCGGGGCCGCGGCGGCGTGCACCACCGCGTCCACCCAGCCTTCGACCAGGGCCAGGGCGGTCTCCAGGCGGGCCAGCGCGGCCTTCTGCTCCGGGCTGTCCTCCGGCTGGAACATGCCCTGCTGGAGGGCGTCCTGCAGCTGCTCGGGGTGCGAGGGGTCGAGCTGGCCGACCACGTCCTCCAGTTTGGAGGTGTCGACCTTGATGCCCCGGGCGTAGCCCTCGACGGCGCCGAAGAGGTGCGAGCGCAGCCACGGCACGTGGGCGAAGAGCCGCTGGTGCGCGGCCTCGCGCAGGGCCAGGTACAGCCGGACCTCGTCCTGCGGCACGCCGAGGCCGGCGCCGAGGGCCGCGACGTTCAGCGGCAGCAGCGCGGCCTTGCCCGCGGGGCCGAGCGGCAGGCCGATGTCGGTGGAACCGACGACCTCGCCCGCCAGCACGCCCACGGCCTGGCCGATCTGCGTGCCGAACATGGCGCCGCCCATGGACCGCATCATGCCGAGCAGCGGGCCCGCCATGGCCTGCATCTCCTCGGGCAGCACATCGCCCATGGCCGCGCCGACACGCTCGGCGACCGGGTCGACCAGGTCCTTCCACACGGGCAGGGTCGCCTCGACCCACTCCGCGCGGCTCCAGGCGACCGCCGTGCCCGAGCCGGACGGCAGCGACGTCACGCCGTCCAGCCACAGGTCGGCCAGGCGCACGGCCTCCTCGACCGCGGCGCGCTCGCCGGACGTCACGCTGGCGTCCTTCGTGCCGTCGGCCGTGCCCTGGGCGACGGTCTGGCGGGCGATGTCCTTGGCCATGTCCCAGTTCACCGGGCCGCCCTCGTAGGAGAGCATCTGCCCGAGCTGCTGGAAGGCCGCGCCCAGGTCGTTCGGGTTCAGGGAACCGAACATCGCGGCGAAGGGGTTGTCCCCCGCGCCTGCGGGGCCGCCGAACCCGAACGGATTCGCGGGCCCCTGGCCGCCCTGGCCATCGCCCTTCTTCTTGCCGTCGCCGCCGTTCTCCGGCTCCTCCGGCGGCAGACCGAATCCGAATGGGGTGTCACTCACGGGTTTCCTCGGCTCGTAGGGCCACCGGCGCGGGACCGGCGGCGAATGCCCGACAACACCACCCAGCGTAGACACCCCGCCCCGTATCCGGGCTTGGTGCTTCGCCGACCCTGGGCCTGCGGCAGGATGGACGTCACCTGGTACGTACGTGTCATGACCCGTACGTACTGAAGACAACCGCTGGAGATGCCCGGTGAGTTCCCCTGACCGAGAAGTTCGCGCAGCGCGAAACGGTTCCGCGCGTGACAGTACGAGCCCGCATGCCCGCAGGCGGCCAGTCGTCGCGGTCACCGGCGCCGCACGCGGGGTCGGCGCGCTGCTCACGCGGCGCCTCGCGGCCTCCGAGGAGGTCAAGCAGGTCGTCGCCATCGACGAGCGCCGCGGCGACGTGACCGAGGCGCAGTGGCACGTCCTGGACGTACGGGACCCGGTGATCGCCGACAAGCTGCGGGGCGCCGATGTCGTCGTGCACCTCGCGCTCGACCTCGACCTGGAGAGCGACCCGGCCGCCCGCACCGCCTACAACGTGCGCGGCACCCAGACCGTGCTGACGGCCGCCGCGGCGGCCGGGGTGCACCGCGTGGTGCTGTGCACCTCCGCGATGGTCTACGGCGCGCTGCCGGACAACGACGTCCCGCTCGCCGAGGACGCGGAACTGCGCGCGACAGCGGAGGCGACCTGTGTGGGCGACCTGCTGGAGATAGAGCGGCTCGCCCGGCGTGCGCCGCGCGCGCATCCCGGGCTGAACGTCACGGTGCTGCGGCCCGCCGTCCTGGTCGGCGGCACCGACACGGCCCTGACGCGCTACTTCGAGTCGCCCCGCCTCCTGGTGGTCGCCGGGTCCCGGCCGACGTGGCAGTTCTGCCACGTCGAGGACCTCGTGAGCGCGCTGGAGTTCGCCGCCCTGGAGAAAGCGGAGGGCGAGCTGGCGGTGGGCTGCGACGGCTGGCTGGAGCAGGAGGAGGTCGAGGAGCTCAGCGGTATCCGGCGCATGGAGCTGCCCTCGGCGGTCGCACTGGGCGCGGCCTCCCGGCTGCACCGCCTCGGTCTGACCCCGTCGCCCGCGGGCGACCTGGAGTACACGATGCACCCGTGGGTCGTCAGCGGCAGCCGGCTGCACGACGCGGGCTGGCGGCCCCTGTGGACCAACGAGGAGGTCCTCGCGGAGCTGCTGGAGGAAGTCGCGGGGCGCCACACCGTCGCGGGCCGCAGGCTCGGGCGCAAGGACGCCACCGCCGCGGGCGCCGCGGGGGCGACCGTGGCACTGCTCGGCACCGCCGCCCTGGTCCGCCGCGCCCGCAAGGCCCGCCGCAGGCTGTAGCGGCCTGTACGGACCGTCTGCGCGCCCGGGAGGCTCATGCGGACCCGGAGGCGCGCGTACGGCCGTAGGAGCGTCCGTACGGGCGTTCGTGCGGTTGGTCACGCCCCCGCTCCGGCGCGCGGCCGGATGCGGCACGATGGGCCGCATGCCCCCCATGTACGAGCACCCCGGCGAGCTCGCCGCCCCGGATCCGATCCGTCTGCTGGCGATCCGTGACACCCCGCTGTCCGTGGACGAGGTCTTCGCCGCTGCGGGTGACGATGCCGCGGGCGGGACCGCGCTGTTCGTGGGCACCGTGCGGGACCACGACGGTGGCGCGGACGTCGCCGGGCTCGGTTATTCCGCGCATCCCTCGGCGGAGGCGGAGATGCGGCGGATCGCCGCGAAGGTCGTGGCGGACTTCCCCGTGCGCGCGCTGGCGGCCGTCCATCGCGTGGGCGAGCTCTCCGTCGGTGACCTGGCGGTCGTGGTCGCCGTGTCCTGCCCGCACCGGGCGGAGGCGTTCGAGGCCTGCCGACGGCTGATCGACGACCTCAAGCGCGAGGTGCCGATCTGGAAGCACCAGCGGTTCTCGGACGGGACAGAAGAGTGGGTGGGCGCGTAGCAGCGTCGAGCAGGAAAACTGGGGGTACCTCCCAGCGGTAGCTGGGGGAGGGTCGGCGCGTAGCGCCGTCGAGCAGGAAAGCCGGGGGCGTAGGCGCCTGCTCGGGCGCCGTTTCATGCCCTTGGGCGCTGGGGTGCGCTCCCGGGTGTCGGTGCGCCGCCCCGTAGTGCGTCACTCGTTTTTCTTCCGTCACATCCGCCACCCCTGACGGACTGGCCCCAGTTGCGTAACCGAGCCCCTGACGTAAGCGTTGAGGCAACGGAAGATTAATCTGCTCATCAGTCAGTCATGGTGGTGCATGGGGCCGGGAGGGTGGCATGGCAGCGCTCGTGTGGTTGCTGATTCCTGTCCTCGCGGCCGTTGTCGCCGTCCTGTGGGGCAGTTGGGCAGCCTGGGCGTCCCGCAACCGCAAGTCGGGGGACGTCGCCGAACTCGCCGGGTACGCGCGCTTCCGGGAGGCGATGGAGCGCTCGGACACCGGCAGCGGGGTCTCCTAGCGCCGTGCGAAGTCGCGCCCGATCGACCACGGGCGCCCGGCCGTGAAGGTACGCGCCCCTCTCTGCTTCCCCGGACGGACCGCCCCGAAGGTGGACTGTCGGACCCGTCCCGTACTGTCGTTCCATGCCCCGCCGCACCGCGACGATGCTCGCGTCCCTCCTGATGCTGATCGCGCTGCTCTGCGCGGGCGTGCTGATCCCCGTGCCGTACTCCGAGATGTCGCCGGGGCCCACGGTCAACACCCTTGGTGAGCACGGCGGTGAGCCGGTGCTGCAGATCGCCGGGCACAAGACCTATCCGACCACCGGCAACCTCAATATGACGACGGTCCGGGTCACCGGCTCGCAGTACCGGATGAACCTGGTCGAGGCGGTCGTCGGCTGGCTCGGGCACGACAGCCTGGTGGTCCCGCACAGCACGCTCTACCCGGACGACAAGAGCCCCGACCAGCTCAACCAGGAGACCGCCGAGGAGTTCAGCCAGTCCCAGGAGAGCGCCAAGGTCGCGGCGCTCAAGGAGCTGAAGATCCCCGTGGGCACCCGCGTCGTCGTGTCGTCCGTCGTCAAGGGCAGCCCCGCGGAGGGACGGCTGCACGCGGGCGACGTGATCAAGGCCGTCGACGGCACGGAGATCAAGCAGCCCGGCGACGTCGCCAAGCTGGTCACCAAGCACAAGCCGGGCGAGCAGGTCTCCTTCGAGATCGTCCCGGCCAAGGAGGCGGCGGCCGCGGAGAAGGAGAAACGGGAGCCCAAGGGGACGGAGACCGTCACCCTCACCACCACCAAGGCCACCGACGACAAGCGGGCCGTCGTCGGCATCCAGGCGGGGACCGACCACACCTTCCCGTTCTCGATCAACATCAAGCTGGCGGACGTCGGCGGCCCCAGCGCCGGGCTGATGTTCGCCCTCGGGATAGTCGACAAGCTCACGCCGGACGATCTGACCGGGGGCAAGTTCGTCGCCGGTACGGGCACGATCGACGACAACGGCAAGGTCGGGCCGATCGGCGGCGTCGAGATGAAGACGGTGGGCGCCCGGTCGAAGGGGGCCCAGTACTTCCTGACCCCCAAGGACAACTGCGCCTCCGCGGCGAAGGACCGGCCCTCGGGGCTGACCTTGGTGAAGGTGGACTCGATAGGCGACGCGCTGTCGGCGCTGGAGAAGATTCGTAAGGGTGACACGGCGGCGCTGCCGCAGTGCACCGTGAAATAGCCGGGAAGCGGCCGGGGCACGCGGTGTCCTCAAGGGCAGGGCGGGCTGGGGAATCCAGCACGCCCGGCCCTTGAGGATCGGGGAAGGATCAGGGAAGGACCAGGGGAGGACCGAGGATCAGTCCTCGAACGTCGCCGCCAGGGCCTCGGCGAGGTTGGGGACGAGGTCGGCGCCCGTGAGGACCTCGGTGGGGGAGTCCTTCTCGCGCAGTCGCACGGCGGACTCGCGCGCGCCGTCGCGCAGGACCGCGACCGTCATCCGCACCTCCTGCCGCTCCGGGTGCGCCGCGACCCACTTGGCGAGCTGCTTCTCGCTCAGCCCGTTGGGCACGGTGCCCTCGGCGGACGGCGGCAGCATCAGCCGCTCCACGGTCAGGGCGCAGCCGGCCACCGCGTCCGGCCAGGCGATGGTGCCGAGGAACTTGTCCAGGGCCGTGCCCGCGGGCACCTCGTCCTGCTCGATCGGGGTGAGCGAGGACTGCGGGGAGTCGCCGTCGAGACCGAGCTGGGCGGCCAGGCCGGGCTCCTGGGAGCGCAGCTTGGCGGTGTCGACCAGGGCGAAGAGCCGGGCGGGCTGGTCCCAGCCGAGGGTGGACGCGTACTCGTCGATTTCGAGCACGGCGCGGGTGAGCGGGCTGGCCGCCATGGGGGTATTGGGCAGCGCGGGCCCGGAGGAGCCGTCGGGGTCGGGAATGCTGGAAGTGCTGGACATGCTCAATATCGTGCCCTGAGAGTGACCAAAAATGGGAACTGAGTAAAGCCTCGGTAAGTTGCCACCTTGGGCCCTAGGATCGCTGGGCCCTGATCGACAGCTCCACTGACAGCGAACTTCGAGGTGCGCACCTTGGCTTTCCAGATGCCGGACCGCGGCGGAGGCCCGACAGGGCCACGGATCAGAGTCGGCCGCCCGTCCCGGCGGATCCGGACCCTGCTGATGACCCTGGGCGTGCTGGCCGCGCTGGTCATGGCATTCGTGATGTTCGCCGGGTTCTGGACGGACTGGCTCTGGTACCGGTCGGTGAAGTACTCGTCCGTCTTCACCACCACCCTCGGCACGAAGGTCGGCCTTTTCGCCGTCTTCGGGGTACTGATGGCCCTCGCCGTGGGGATCAACATCTGGCTGGCGCACCGGCTGCGGCCGCCGCTCAGCGCGATGTCGATGGAACAGCAGAACCTCGACCGCTACCGGATGCGCGTCGCGCCGTACAAGAGGTGGGCGCTGCTCGCGGTCTCCACGCTCGTCGGGCTCGTCTCGGGGGCGTCCGCGGCCGGGCAGTGGCGTACGTGGCTCCAGTGGGTCAACGGGGTGTCCTTCGGGCAGAAGGACCCGCAGTTCCACAAGGACATCTCGTTCTACACCTTCGACCTGCCCTGGTACCGGTTCCTGCTGAGCTTCGGCTTCGCCGCCGTCGTGCTCTCGCTGATCGCCGCCGCCCTGGTGCACTACCTCTACGGCGGACTGCGGCTCACCAGTCCGGGCCACCGGGCCACCGCCGCGGCCACCGGGCACCTGTCCGTGCTGCTGGGCCTCTTCGTGGGCCTGAAGGCCATCGCCTACTGGCTGGACCGCTACGGCCTGGCCGTGAAGTCCAGCGGGCTGAAGTCGACCGACGGCTGGACCGGGCTGCGGTACGTGGACGCCAACGCGTATCTGCCGGCCAAGACGATCCTCTTCATCATCGCGCTGATCTGCGCCGTGCTGTTCTTCGCGACGCTGTGGCGCCGCACCTGGCAGCTGCCGGTGATCGGGTTCGGCCTGATGGTGCTCTCGGCGGTGCTGATCGGCGGGCTCTACCCGGCGATCGTGCAGAAGTTCCAGGTCCAGCCCAATGAGCAGGCCAAGGAAGCGCCGTACATCAAGAAGAACATCACGGCGACGCGCGAGGCCTACGGGATCGACGGCACCTCCGTGAAGGACTACGCGGGCAAGGGCGATCCGAAGGACAAGGACAAGCTGCGCGCCGACGTGAACACGACGGCCAGCCTGCGCCTGCTGGACCCGAATATCGTCTCGCCCACGTTCCAGCAGCAACAGCAGGTCCGTGGCTACTACCAGTTCCCGTCCACGCTCGATGTCGACCGTTACAAGAAGGACGGCAAGGAGCAGGACACGGTCATCGGTCTGCGCGAGCTGAACATCAAGGGAATTCCCGAGCGCAACTGGATCAACGACCACTTCAAGTACACCCACGGCTACGGCGCCATCACCGCGAACGGCACCTCCATCACCGGTGAGGGCGAGCCGGACTTCACCGAGAAGAACCTGCCCACCGAGGGCATGCTCGGAAAGTACGAGCAGCGGGTCTACTACGGCGAGAAGACCACCCAGTACTCGATCGTGGGCGGCCCGCAGAAGGAGCTGGACTACTCCAGCGACCAGGGCGAGAAGAGCTACAGCTATCAGGGCAAGAGCGGTGTGAACCTCGCGAACCCGCTCAACCGCGCCGCGTACGCCGTGGCGTTCGGCGAGCCGAAGATGCTCTACGCGGGCGCCATCGGCGAGGGTTCGCGCATTCTCTACAACCGCACGCCCAAGGAGCGCGTCGAGGCGGTCGCCCCGTGGCTGACCATCGACGGCGACGCCTATCCGGCGGTGGTGGACGGCCGTATCCAGTGGATCGTCGACGCGTACACCACGACGAACGGCTATCCGTACGCCTCCCGCACCACGCTCGGGGACTCGACGGCGGATTCGCTGACGACCGGACAGCGGGCGGTGGTGGCCCAGCAGAACCAGGTCAACTACATCCGCAATTCCGTGAAGGCGACCGTGGACGCCTATGACGGCACGGTCAAGCTGTACCAGTGGGACACCAAGGACCCGGTGCTCAAGACCTGGATGAAGTCGTTCCCCGGCACGGTGAAGGCCAAGAGCGAGATCAGCCCGGCGCTGATGGACCACCTGCGCTATCCGCAGGATCTCTTCAAGGTGCAGCGCGAGCTGCTGACCCGCTATCACGTGACCGACCCGGGCACGTTCTACACGGGCAGCGAGCGCTGGCAGGTGCCGGACGACCCGACCACCAAGGAGGGCAATGCGGTCCCGCCGTACTACCTGAGCATGAAGATGCCGGACCAGCAGAAGCAGACCTTCTCGCTGACCACGACCTTCACGCCCAAGAGCCGGCCGAACCTCGGTGCTTTCATGGCCGTCGACGCCGATGCCAAGAGCCCGGACTACGGCGCCATCAGAGTCCTCAAACTGCCGTCCGAGACCACGGTCTGGGGCCCGCAGCAGGCACAGAGCAAATTCAACAGTGACGCGGCCGTCGCCAATGCCATCAACATCTGGAAGAAGGGCGACTCCGAGGTCGAGTACGGCAATCTGCTGACCGTGCCACTGGACGGCGGGCTGCTCTACGTCGAACCGGTCTATCTGCGCGGCGCGGGCACGAATTACCCGCTGCTCAAGAAGGTGCTCGTCAATTACGGCGAGAAGATCGCGTTCAAGGACACGCTCGACGAGGCCCTCGACGAGGTCTTCGGCGGGAAGGCCCCGGGTGGCACCCCACCGCCGAGCGGCGGCAACACGGGCACCCAGCAGCCGTCCAAGAACCCCACGGCCGACCAGGCCGCGAAGGACATCAAGGACGCCTACGAGGCCGGCCAGAAGGCCCTGGAGAACAAGGACCTGGCGGCCTACGCCAAGGCCCAGGACGCCCTCAGGGAGGCCGCTGAGCGCTTCCTCAAGGCGGAGGGCAACGGCGGCGACAAGGGCGGCAGGCCGGGCAGCTGACGGACGGTCCGGAAGGACCGGCCCCGCGCCGTGGTACGGTTGTCACACAACGGCGCGGGGTGGAGCAGCTCGGTAGCTCGCTGGGCTCATAACCCAGAGGTCGCAGGTTCAAATCCTGTCCCCGCTACTTAAAGACAAGGCCCGGAGTCCTCGGACTCCGGGCCTTGTCGTGCACCCGGACCCGGACGGTCGGTCGACCGCGAGGTGTCCGGGAGGACGCGGCGTGTGCGGGTTGTGTGCGGGGCTTCTGTGGAGAGTTTGGAGCCCCGTCGTGTCGGGAAGTCGGGAAGTCGACAAAACGCTGAAGTGACCTCACTGGCTGCGGCATACCAGGTGTACGCGGGTTGCGGGTGGTGCGACGATGGGGCTTATGGGGGACAGGACGAGGCTGTGGGAGACACGTCGGCTTGTAGAGGCTCCCGGTGACGGGAGCGAACAGGATCTGACGGCGTATGAGCCGGTGGCGGCGGCGACCGCCGACGCCGGCGACCCCGCCGACCTCGAATTGGAGACCGCCCGCCGCCGGGCCGCGGAGTCGGGGGACCCCGCCGCCCTGAGCATGCTCGGCGCGCTGCTGCTGCGCCGCGGCGACCTCGACGGCGCCGAGCGCCACCTGCGGGCCGCCACCGCCGACGGGGACCGCTCCGCGGCCAACAACCTCGGCGTACTGCTGCACCAGCGCGGCTACGGCGACGAGGCCGCGGGCTGGTGGCGGATCGCCGCCGTCGCCGGCTCCGCCGCCGCCGCGCACGCCCTCGGCCGCTACCACCGCGAACGGGGCGACGAGCCCGCCGCCGAGTACTGGCTGCGGCAGTCGGCCGAATCCGGTCACGCGCTGGGCGCCTACGCCCTCGCCGACCTGCTGGAGCACCGCAGCGACGTCGGCGCCGAACGCTGGTTCCGGGCCGCCGCCGAGCGGGGGCACCGGGAGGCCGCGTACCGCCTGGCGCGCATCCTGGGCGGCCGGGCGCCGCGCACCCGCCCCGGCGGGCCCGGCGCCGGTCTCGGCCCCGGCGGCGTGGAGACCTCGGTCCGCGAGCTGCGGGCCGCCGCCGCGGACGGCCGCGACGGCGGCGCGGCCCGCGAGGCGGAACAGTGGTACCGGCAGGCCGCGGCCCGGGGCCACCGCCGGGCCGCCCTGCACCTCGGCACGCTGCTGGAGGGCCGCGGCGAGACCCAGGAGGCCGCGCGCTGGTACCTGACGTCCGCCAAGGACGGCGAGTCGCGCGCCGCCTGCGCGCTCGGCTTCCTGCTGCGCGACGCCGGTGACTCCGAGAGCGCCGCCGTCTGGTGGCGCCGCGCCGCCCAGGACGGCGACGGCAACGCCGCCAACGCCCTGGGCGCCCTGCACGCCGACCGCGGCGAGTCCGGCGAGGCGGAGCGCTGGTACCGGCAGGCGCTCGACCACGGGGACGTGAACGGCGCGTACAACCTCGGGCTGCTCTGCGCCGAGCAGGGCCGCACGGCGCAGGCGGAGCAGTGGTACCGCCGCGCCGCCTACGCGGGGCACCGCGAGGCCGCCAACGCGCTGGCCGTGCTGCTGCTCCAGGGCGGCGACGCGGCGGGCGCGGAGCCCTGGTTCTCCAAGGCCGCCGAGGCGGGCAGCGTCGACGCCGCGTTCAACCTGGGCATCCTCTACGCCGGGCGCGACGAGGAGCGCATGGCCTTCCAGTGGTACGAGCGGGCGGCCACCGCCGGGCACACCGACGCCGCCCTCCAGGTCGCCATGGCCCTGCTGCGGGACGGCGACGAGGAGGCCGCGGAGCGCCATCTGCGGGTCGCCGTGCGGGGCGGCAACGCGGAGGCCGCGTTCCGGCTGGGCGCGCTGCTCGACCGCGACGACGAGGCGCGCGAGGAGTGCGAGGAGTGGTACGGGCTCGCCGCCCGGCAGGGGCACCGGCGTGCCCAGGTGCGGCTCGGCATGCTCGTCGCCGAGCGCGGCGACGTGGTCGAGGCCGCGCACTGGTACCGCGAGGCGGCGGAGGCGGGCAGCCGCAACGGTGCCTTCAACCTCGGGCTGCTGCTGGCCCGCGAGGGCAGTGAACCGGAAGCCGCGCTCTGGTGGGCGCGGGCCGCGGAGTCCGGGCACGGGCGTGCCGCGCTGCGGCTCGCCCTGCTGGCGGCTCGGCGGGGGGATCTGACCGAGGGGCGGCACTGGTGCGATTGCGCCGTCCGGCTGGGGCCTGCCGAGGTCTCGGAGCGGGCGGCGCGGTTGCGGGACGCGCTCCAGCAGGAACTCACGGCGTAGCCGTCGGCCCGTGGGCCTGGGCCGCTCGACGGGGTTGCCGTTGTCGCCTGCGGCGAGCCTGTTCCCCACCCCACCCCTTCCCGAAACCGGGGGCTGCACCCCCGGCCCCCGCTCCGGGGTACCGCCGGGCTCGGAGCGAGGAGCCGTGCCCGAGCCCCCACCTCGGGGCTCCGCCCCGGACCCCGGCCTGCCAGGGCCCGAGGGTCCGTGGGTCGCCCGGCCCCCATGGGGCCGTTTGCTTCTGGGGTGACCGGCGGGTTAGAGTTGGTTTTACCGACGCGGGGTGGAGCAGCTCGGTAGCTCGCTGGGCTCATAACCCAGAGGTCGCAGGTTCAAATCCTGTCCCCGCTACTTGAAGACGAAGGCCCGGATCCTCAGGATCCGGGCCTTCGTCGTTCAGCTCGCCGCGCAGTTCGGGCAGATGCCCCGGTAGGTGACCTCGACCGCGGCGACCTGGAAGCCGAAGCGCTCCTCCGCGGGGAGCTCCGCGAGGAGGTCGCCGGACGGGTGGACGTCCCGGATCGTGCCGCACTGGGAGCACACCAGGTGCTGGTGCGCGTGGTGGGCGTTCGGGTCGTAGCGCTTGGCGCGCCCGTCCGTGCTCACCTCCAGGATCTCGCCCAGGGAGACCAGCTCCCCGAGGGTGTTGTACACCGTCGCGCGCGAGATCTCCGGCAGGAGGCCGGCCGCCTTGGCGTGCACTTCGTCCGCCGTGTAGTGCACGTGGTCCCCGTCGAGGACCTCGGCGACGACGCGTCGCTGCGCGGTCAGTCGCCAGCCGCGTCCCCGGAGCCGTTCCAGCAGGTCACTCATGCCATTCACCTATCAGTCAGATAGGACCAGCGTAGCAGCGAGTCCCGTCCACCCCTGGATCCGATATCGCCATTGCTTTCATCTTGACTTAGACAGAGTCCAATGTAGGATCGAGCTCGGCTCAGGCCAAGGTTGAGGCCAAGGTTGGCAGGACGATCAGACGGAGGCGAACGTGTCGGTTCAGGGCGAGGCCAGGACGAAGACGGGCCCGCTGACCACGGAGTCCGGAGCTCCGGTCGCGGACAACCAGAACAGCGAGACCGCGGGCGTCGGCGGCCCCGTCCTGGTCCAGGACCAGCTGCTGCTGGAGAAGCTCGCGCACTTCAACCGCGAGCGCATCCCGGAGCGCGTCGTGCACGCCCGCGGCGCCGGCGCGTACGGCACCTTCACGCTGACCCGCGACGTGTCGCGGTGGACGCGGGCCGAGTTCCTCTCCGAGGTCGGCAAGCAGACCGAGACGTTCCTGCGGTTCTCCACGGTCGCGGGCAACCTCGGCTCGCCCGACGCGGTGCGCGACCCCCGCGGCTTCGCGCTGAAGTTCTACACCGAGGAGGGCAACTACGACCTCGTCGGCAACAACACCCCGGTGTTCTTCATCCAGGACGCCATCAAGTTCCCCGACTTCATCCACACCCAGAAGCGCGACCCGTACACCGGCTCGCAGGAGGCGGACAACGTCTGGGACTTCTGGGGGCTGTCGCCGGAGTCCACGCACCAGGTGACCTGGCTGTTCGGCGACCGTGGCATCCCGGCCTCGTACCGCCACATGAACGGCTACGGCTCGCACACCTACCAGTGGAACAACGAGGCGGGCGAGGTCTTCTGGGTCAAGTACCACTTCAAGACCGACCAGGGCATCAAGAGCCTCACCGCCCAGGAGGCCGAGGTCCTCGCGGGCAAGGACCCCGACAGCCACCAGCGCGACCTCCGCGAGGCCATCGAGCGCGGTGACTTCCCGAGCTGGACCGTGCAGGTGCAGATCATGCCGGCGGCCGACGCGGCCACGTACCGCTTCAACCCGTTCGACCTCACCAAGGTGTGGCCGCACGAGGACTACCCGCCGATCGAGATCGGCAGGCTGGAGCTCAACCGCAACCCCGACAACATCTTCGCCGAGGTCGAGCAGTCGATCTTCTCGCCCGCGCACTTCGTCCCGGGCATCGGCCCGTCGCCCGACAAGATGCTCCAGGGCCGCCTCTTCGCCTACGGCGACGCCCACCGCTACCGCGTCGGCATCAACGCCGACCACCTCCCGGTGAACCGCCCGCACGCCACCGAGGCGCGGACGAACAACCGCGACGGCTACGCGTACGACGGCCGCCACGGCCGTGCCAAGAACTACGAGCCCAACAGCTTCGGCGGCCCGACCGAGACCGGCCGGCCGCTGTGGCAGCCTCTCGCCGTCTCCGGCGTCACGGGCAGCACCGAGGCCCCCTCGCACGCCGAGGACGACGACTTCGTCCAGGCGGGCAACCTCTACCGGCTGATGTCGGAGGAGGAGAAGGGCCGTCTGATCGACAACCTCGCCGGCTTCATCGCCAAGGTGTCGCGCGACGACATCGCCGAGCGCGCGATCGGCAACTTCCGCAAGGCGGACCCCGACTACGGCAAGCGGCTGGAAGCCGCGGTCCAGGCCCTGCGCGGCTAGCCCCCACCGGGGGTTGTCCCAACCAGCCGCTTGCCGTACCCACACCGGAGAGGCCGGATGCCAGAGGGCTCCGGCCTCTCCGGCTGCGTACCGGACCGGACGGGCCGTCGGTACGACGACGGGCCGTCAGTACGACAACGCGCCCGCGCGGGCCCGCACCGGCGCCCAGCAGCGGATGATGTCGCGCACCGACACCACCCCCACCGGCCCCTGCCCGTCGAGGACGATCAGGTGCCGGAAGCCGCCGTTCGCCATGGCGGCCGCGGCCTCGTCCAGCGTCCACTCGGGCGCCGCGAAGACGACGTCGGTGGTGGTGTGGGCGTGGGCCGTCTCCCGGTCCGGGTCCTGGCCCGCGCCGACGGAGTTGAGGATGTCGCGCTCGGTGAGGATGCCGATCCCGCAGGTGTCGGGGTCGAGCACGACGGCCGCGCCTATCCTGCGCGCGGACATCAGCCGCGCTGCCTGTCGGAGGGTGTGTGCGGGGCCGATGGTGAGGACCACCGTGCTCATGGCGTCGCGGACGAGCATGGTCGGAGCCACCTCCTTGGCGATTGTGAACTCCGCCGTGAACTCCACAGGGGGATTCACAAGTTCACAAGCGTGGGGCCTCTCATCGTCACACGTCCACGCGGGCACAACAAGGGGCGTGCGGAGCCCGACTTCCGCTTCCGCGTGCTCCGGTGGCCATGTTTGAACCGACGGCGCGTCTTAACGTCAGAGGGGAACGCGACCGGGCAGCGCGAACGAACAGCGCGACCGGGCAGCACGACCGGGCAGTGCGACCGCTACGAGCGCAGATAGCCCAGCAGCTCGTCGTGGAGCAGCCCGTTCGAGGCCGCGGCGTCACCGCTGTGCGGGCCCGGCCGTCCGTCCAGTCCGGTGAAGCGGCCGCCCGCCTCCTCGACGACGACCACGTTCGCCGCCATGTCCCACAGGGACAGCTCCGGCTCCGCGCAGATGTCCACCGAGCCCTCGGCGACCATCATGTACGGCCAGAAGTCGCCGTAGCCACGGGTGCGCCAGCAGTCCCGCGTGAGGTCCAGGAAGCCGGGCAGCAGCCCGCGCTCCTCCCAGCCGGTCAGCGAGGAGTACGCGAACGACGCGTCCTCGATCCGGCCGACCCGCGACACCTGGAGCCGCTGCGCCGACAGCAGGCTGCGCCCGGTGAACGCGCCCGAGCCCTTCGCCGCCCACCAGCGACGGCCCAGAGCGGGCGCCGACACCACGCCGACGACGGGCTCGAAGCCGCCCTCGACCTGCACCGTCAGGGAGATCAGGGTGGCCCACACCGGCACCCCGCGCACATAGTTCTTGGTGCCGTCGATGGGGTCGATGACCCAGCGGCGCGGGCCGGTGCCCTCGCTGCCGAACTCCTCGCCCAGCACCGCGTCGCGCGGCCGCGCGCGCTGGAGATGGCCGCGGATCAGCTCCTCGGCGGCCTTGTCCGCCTCGGACACCGGAGTCATGTCCGGTTTGGTCTCGACCTTGAGGTCGAGGGCCCTGAACCGGTCCATGGTCGCCGCGTCGGCGGCGTCCGCCAGGACGTGGGCAAGGCGCAGATCATCGTGGTAGTCGGACATGGCTGAACAGTACCTGTGGGCACCCGTGGGGCACCGGCGGCCCGCCCGGGACTCTTGACACCGTCCGGCGGCCCGTCAATTCTGTGGCCACTACCGCCGTGCGGCCGCACGGCCGGGGAGGCGACGATGCCCGCGGCACGAGAACTCCTGCTGGACGCGGCCTACGCGGCGCTCGACAGACGGCCCTGGAACGGGGTCCGCATGGTCGACGTCGCGGCCGCGGCCGGGGTCTCCCGGCAGACGCTCTACAACGAGTTCGGCAGCAAGGCGGGTCTCGCCCGCGCGCTGGTGCGCCGCGAGACGGAGGCCCTGCTCACCGGGGTCGACCGCGCCCTCGCGGACGCGGGCGCCGACGCGGACGCCGGTGCCCGCTGCGCCGCCGCGACCGGCTGGATCCTGCGCGCGGCCCGCACCAACCCGCTCGTACGGGCCGCGCTCACCGGCTGCCGCGGCGAGCGGCTCCCCGTCGTCGCCGCACCCGCCCTCCCGGCCCCGCGCGGGCCTTCCGGGCCCCCGCCGGTGCGGGGCACCCCCACGCCCTGGGCGCTGGCCGACGCCATCCGCGACCGCGCGGCCAGAGCCGTGACCGGCGGCGCCGGCCACACCGCACCGGCGCCGGAAGTGCCCGTTTCGGACACGGTGCTGCGGGCCTGCGAGGCGGCCGTCCGGCTGACGCTGTCCTACGTGATCGCCCCGGCCGCCTCGTCCGAGGAGGCGGCCGGACAAGTCGCCCGTCTGGTCCGCGCCCTTCTGGGCGACGGATACGGCCCGCGGCAGGACGCGGGCGAACTCCCGGAGCAGGACGGCTGCGTCACTTGAACCGCGTCACTTGAGCCAGCCGATCCGGATGGGGTTCTCATCGCCCAGGCCGGGGGCGCCGGTGTTCGCCAGCCCCTTGCGGATCGCGATGATCTGCGGGCGCTGGTAGAGCGGCAGCGAGTGCCCGAGCTCCCACACCTTGGCGTCGGCCTCGTTGTACAGCTCGATCTGCTTCCGCGCGTCGGTGGTCCGGGCGGCCTCCACCATCAGCCTGTCCACCTCGGGCGAGCTGACCCGGCCGTAGTTGCCGAAGGAGTTCTTGCCCTGCGGCATGCGGTAGTCCTGGTAGGCACTGGACCGGTAGATCCGGTCGACCTGCCGGAACTGCGTCAGGTCGTAGTTGCCCCGGTGGACGTACTTGTCGAAGTAGTCGTCGCCGGGCACCTTGCGCAGCTCCACCTTGACGCCGATCTCGCCGAGCATCTGCTGCGTCAGCTTGGCCTGGTCCTCGGCGAGGCCGGCGGCGTCGGAGGGCATCACGTAGTCGAGGGTGAGCGGCTTGCTGTCCTTGGTGCGGGGCCGGTCCGCGCCCGCCTCTTTCCAGCCCGCCTCCTCCAGCAGCTTCTTCGCGCGCTCCACATCCCGCCTGGCGAAGCTCCCCGCGTTGTCGCGGTAGCCCTCCTGGTTCGGCATGAAGAAGTGGTTGCCGACGACCTTGGGCTGGAACGGCAGGTCCTTGCCCGCGACCTTCGCCAGCGCCTCGCGGTCCACACCGAGGGTCACCGCCTGCCGTACCTTGACGTCCTGCAGCGGCCCCCGCCCGCCGTTGAGGCTGAGCGTGACCTGGTCCCAGCGGGCGCCGACGCGGAAGTCGGTGTCCTTGTCCTTCCTCAGCCGCTGGTACGCCTCCGGGGAGGCGGCGCTGGTGTCGTCGATCTCCCGGTTGAGGTACGCGTCGACCTTGGCCGTGCCGTCCATGGCCCAGAAGATGTACTTGTCCAGCCTCGGCTTCTCGCCCCACCAGGCGGGGTCCGGCACCGCGGTGATGGTCTTCGCCGTCCTGTCGTACTCGCCGATCCTCCAGGCGTTGGCGGTCACCGGGATCTTCCCGGTCCAGCCCGTGTTGAAGCTCTCCGGGGTCGCGTCGAGCGAGGCGGGCAGCAGCGGGTCGAAGAGGCCCTGCCAGTCGGCGTACGGCGCCTTGAAGGTGACGCGCACCTCGTGGGCGTCCTTGCCCTGCTCGACCTTGTCGATCTGGTCGTAGCCGCTGGTGCTCGCCACCTGGAAGCGGTCGTCCGTACCGTTGAGCGCCTTCCACTGCGCCTCGAAGTCCGCGACGCCCAGCGGCTTCCCGTCGGACCACTTCGCCTTCGGGTTCAGCTCGTACGTCACGACCTGCGGGTCCGTCGAGGTCACCCGGGCCGAGGCCAGGAAGTCCGGGTTGGCCTGCGGCACGCCCTTGGCGTCGAAGGTGAACAGGTCGGGCTCGACCAGCTGCGTGATCGCCGAGGCGTCGCCCTGGGTGCCGTCCGTCTGGTTGGGGTTGAACTGGTTGATCCACTGCTCGATCGACACCTTGTGGACGCCGCCCTGCTTGAGGTCGCCCACCGGGTGCGGGTTGAGGTCCTGCGCGCCGACCGCCGGGGCCGCCTCGCCCCGCGCGCCGTCGTCGCCGGAGGAACCGTCCCCGCCGCCGCCACAAGCGGTGAGCACCAGGGCGGCGGAGACGGTCGCGGCGACGACGGCGGCGGCTCTGGCAGCCTTGATCATGACGGATTTCCTCTCGGGGTACGTGCGTTGGTCGGACGAAGCGTCGGACGGAACGTCGGACGAACATCGGGCGAAGCGTCGGACGGAGCCCGGTCACCGTACGCACGTCCCCACGCGCCCCGACAGGCACTCAAGCCCCGGGCCAGTGCATTTATCCCAGCCGCCACAGAGCCGTCACATGGCGCAACAGGGCCGTCGAATCCGCTGGATAGCGTCACGCACCGTGCTCGCCTACCTGACCAAACGGCTGGGCTACTACGCCGTTCTCCTCGCCGTGGCAGTCTTCCTGTCCTACGTGCTCTCCTCGCTCGCGCTGTCCCCGCGCGGCTACTTCGAGGGCCGCCAGCCGCCCCCGCCCGCCTCCTCGGTGGAGGCGCAGCTGACCGCGCTCGGCATCAACGACCACACCCCGCTCCTGGACCGCTTCGCCACCTGGGCCTCGCACGCCCTCCGCGGCGACTTCGGCCGCACCATCGACAGCGGCAGCGTGGGCGAGGAGTTCGGACGGAGGATCGGGGTCAGCCTGCGGCTGCTCCTCGCGGGCACCGTCCTCGGCACGGCGGCGGGCATCCTCCTCGGCGCCTGGGGAGCCGTACGGCAGTACCGCTTCTCCGACCGGGCGGTCACCCTCTTCGCGTTCCTGCTGCTCTCCACCCCCACCTTCCTCCTCGCCGTCCTCCTCAAGCTCGGCGCGATGAAGGTCAACCAGGCCACGGGCAGCGAACTCATCGCCTTCACCGGCGAGAAGACCCCCGGACTCACCGGCTCCGCCGCCGGCCTCCTCGGCGACCGCGCCGTCCACCTGCTGCTGCCCACCCTGTCCATCGCGCTGGGCACCGCCGCCGCGTACAGCCGCTACCAGCGCGGCACCATGCTCGACGTCCTCGGCTCCGACTTCCTGCGCACCGCCCGCGCCAAGGGACTCACCCACCGCAAGGCGGTCCTCACACACGGGCTGCGCACCGCCCTCGTCCCCATGTCGACGTTCTTCGCCTACGGCTTCCTCGCGCTGTTCACCGGCGCCGCCTTCACGGAGAAGATCTTCGGCTGGCACGGCATGGGCTCCTGGTTCATCGACGCCATCGGCAAGAGCGACGTCAACTCCGTCGTCGCCGTCAACGTGTTCGCCGCCGTGATGGTGCTGCTCTCCGGCTTCCTGGCCGACGTGCTCCACGCCGCGCTCGACCCCCGTGTCCGCACCAGCTAGGAACCCCATGACCACCATTTCCGACGCGCTGCCCGCCCCCGGCCGGGGCCGCGTCGCCCTGCGCCGCTTCGCCGCCGGCCCCAACGCCGTCGTCGGCGCCGCCGTCCTCCTCCTGCTCTTCCTGCTCGCCTTCGTCGGCCCGTACCTGACCCCCTGGAACCACACGGACATCGACTACACCGCGCTCCGCCAGGCCCCCTCCGCGACCCACTGGTGGGGCACCAACCGCATCGGACAGGACGTCTACGCGCAGGTGCTGCACGGCCTCCAGAAGTCGCTGCTCATCGGGCTGCTGACCGCCCTGTTCGCGACCGTCCTCGCCTCCGTCGTCGGCGCCTGCGCGGGCTACTTCGGCGGCTGGGCCGACCGGATCGTCACCTTCTGCATCGACCTGCTGCTCGTCTTCCCCGCGTTCCTGATCATCGCCATCGTCTCGCCCCGGCTGCGCGACACCGGCTGGCTCGCCTTCGTCGGCCTCCTCGCCGTCTTCGGCTGGATGATCACGGCCCGGGTGGTGCGCTCGACGACCCGCTCCCTCAAGGAGCGCGACTTCGTCCGCGCCGCCCGGCTCATGGGGGTGCACCCGCTGCGGATCGTCTTCCGGCACATCCTGCCGAACGTCTCGTCCTTCCTCATCGTCGACGCCACCATCGCCGTCGGCGGCGCCGTGATGAGCGAGACCGGGCTGTCGTACTTCGGCTTCGGCGTGCAGCCGCCCGACGTCTCCCTCGGCACGCTCATCGCCGACGGCTCCGGCGCCGCCCTCACCTACCCGTGGATGTTCTTCTTCGCCGCCGGACTGCTCGTGCTGTTCGTCCTCGCCGTGAACTTCCTCGGCGACGGCCTGCGCGACGCGCTGGACCCCACCTCAGGACAGCACAGGCGCCGCACGCGCCGGAAGGGAACCACCCATGACCGCGCCGCACACTGACGCGGAACCCCCGGTCCTCGGCATCACCGGCCTGCACGTCGACTTCGACGGAGCCCCCGCCGTACGGGGCGTGGACCTCGCGCTGCGCCGCGGCGAAGTCCTCGGCCTGGTCGGCGAGTCGGGCTCCGGCAAGTCCACCGTCGCCCTCGCCGCCATGGGCCTGCTGCCGCGCACCGCACACGTACGCGGCTCGGTGCGCGTCGGCGGCGACGAGGTGCTCGGGGCGGGCGAGCGCGAGCTGTCCCGGCTGCGCGGCCGCCGCATGGCCATGGTCTTCCAGGACCCGCTGTCCGCGCTCACCCCCGTCCACCGCGTGGGCGACCAGATCGCCGAGGCCGTACGGATCCACCAGGGCACGACCCGCGACCGGGCCCGCCGCCGCGCCGTCGAACTCCTCGACCTCGTCGGCATCCCCGACCCGGAACACCGGTCCCGGGCCTACCCGCACGAGTTCTCCGGCGGCATGCGCCAGCGCGCGGTGATCGCCATGGCCGTCGCCAACGACCCCGACGTCATCCTCGCCGACGAGCCCACCACCGCCCTCGACGTCACCGTGCAGGCGCAGATCCTCGACGTGCTGCGGACCGCGCAGCGGGAGACCGGCGCCGCCCTGCTGCTCGTCAGCCACGACCTCGGCGTGATCGCGGGCATGGCCGACCGGGTCGCGGTGATGTACGCAGGCCGGGTCGTGGAGAGCGCGCCCGCGCCGGAGCTGTTCGCCGCGCCCCGCATGCCGTACACCATGGGCCTCCTGGGCGCGGTGCCCCGGCCCGGGGCGCGGGTGCTCACCCCGGTCCCCGGCGCGCCGCCCGAGCTCCGACTGCTGCCGCGCGGCTGCCCGTTCGCGCCCCGCTGCCCGCTCGCCGACGACGCCTGCCGCGCCGCGGAACCACGGCTCGACGGCGCCGGGGGCCACCGGGCGGCCTGCGTCAAGGCGCCGGAGGTCACGGCGCGCGGCCTGACCGCCACCGAGCTCTACCCGGTGGCCGGGCCCGCGCCCGTACGCGCCGGCGTGCCCCGCGACGAACTCCCGTCCGTCCTGCGCGTGACGGGGCTCGCCAAGACCTTTCCCGTGCTCAAGGGCACCGTGTTCAGGCGCCGGGTCGGCAGCGTCCACGCGGTGGACGGCGTGGACCTCGACATCCGGCGCGGCGAGACGCTCGGCCTGGTGGGGGAGTCCGGGTCGGGCAAGTCCACCACGCTGCTGGAGATCCTGCGGGCGGCCGCTCCCGAGGCGGGCGAGGTCGAACTGCTGGGCCACGACACCAGCAAATTGACGAAACGTCAGGTGAAGGAGCTGCGCGGCTCCGCGCAGCTCGTCTTCCAGGACCCGATGGCCAGCCTCGACCCCAGGATGCCGGTCGGCGACATCGTCGCCGAGCCGCTGCGCGCGCAGGGCGCCGACCGGGGCGAGGTGGCCCGCCGGATACCCGAACTGCTGCGGCTGGTCGGGCTGGAGGCGGCGCACGCGGCCCGCTTCCCGCACGAGTTCTCCGGCGGCCAGCGGCAGCGGATCGGCATCGCGCGGGCGCTCGCCGTACGGCCGCGGCTGCTGGTGCTGGACGAGCCGGTGTCCGCGCTGGACGTCTCCGTGCAGGCCGGGGTCCTCAACCTGCTGCGCGAACTGAAGGAGGAACTGGGGCTGGCCTACCTCTTCGTCTCCCACGACCTGTCCGTCGTCCGGCACATCGCGGACCGGGTGAGCGTGATGTACCTCGGGCGCACGGTCGAGACGGGCACCGTCGAGGAGGTCTTCGAGCGGCCCCGGCACCCTTATACGCGGGCGCTGCTCTCGGCGGTGCCGGTGCCGGACCCCGCACGGGAGCGGGCCCGGGAACGGATCCTGCTGGCGGGGGATCCGCCGAGTCCGGTGGTACGGGCGGAGGGGTGCGGGTTCGTGGGGCGCTGCCCGGTGTACGCGGAGCTGGGCGCGGACGAGCGGGTCCGCTGCGAGCGGGAGCGGCCGGTGGGGGTGGTGGCGTGTCATTTTCCCCAGCCCGGGTCTTCGGACCCGGGCCGAGGCGGAGCCCTCAGTGCGCCGAGCCGGAGAGCTGCAAGCCGATGACGCCCAGGATGACGAGGCAGATGGACACCAGCTTCAAGGTGGACACGAGGTCGCCCAGGAAGATCATGCCGTAGATCGCCGTGCCCGCCGCGCCGATGCCCGTCCACACCGCGTAGGCCGGGCCCACGTCCAGCTTCTTCAGGGAGAGCGTCAGCAGACCGAAGCTGCCCAGCGCGAAACACGCGAACGCGATCGTGGGCCACAGCCGGGTGAAACCGTGCGAGAGCTTGAGACAGACGGCGAAGCCGGTCTCCAGCAGACCGGCGACCACGACCAGCAGCCACGCCATCAGTTTGCCTCCCGTGTCTCGGTGACCGCCGTCCGTCCCGGTGTGCTTGTTGCACTTGCCACCGACGGTCACTCGCAAACGTAGGCGATCAATCGCCTTCGCGCCGCTCCCTCGTGGCAAGCAGCCGTCGCAGGGAGTAGAGCCGCTGCGGATCGGCATGCCCGTCGGCCACCCACTGGTCCAGCGCGCAGTCCGGCTCGTCGTGACTGCAGGCACGCGGGCAGTCCTCCGTGCCGGGCTCCAGGTCCGGGAACGCGTGGATCACCCGTGCGGGGTCCACGTGGTGCAGACCGAAGGACCGCACACCCGGGGTGTCGATCACCCAGCCGGAACCGCCGGGCAGCGGCAGCGCCAGCGCGGAGGTGGTGGTGTGGCGGCCGCGGCCGGTGACCGCGTTGACATGGCCGGTGGCCCGCTGCCGGTCCGGGACCAGCGCGTTGACCAGGGTGGTCTTGCCGACGCCGGAGTGGCCGACGAAGGCGGTGACCCGGCCGGTGAGCCGCTCGCGGACCCGGTCGGCGGCCCCTCCGCTCGCCAGCTCCTCGCGGCTGGTCACCACATAGGGCACGCCCAGCGCGCCGTACGACTCCAGCAGCTTGTCCGCCGAGGCGAGGTCCGACTTGGTCAGCACGAGCAGCGGCTCCAGGCCCGCGTCGTACGCCGCCACCAGGCAGCGGTCGATCAGGCGCGGCCGCGGCTCGGGGTCGGCGAGGGCGGTGACGATCGCGAGCTGGTCGGCGTTGGCGACGACGACCCGCTCGAAGGGGTCGTCGTCATCGGCCGTGCGCCGCAGCACGGAGGAGCGCTCCTCGACGCGGACGATCCGCGCCAGGGTGTCCTTGGCGCCGCTCAGGTCACCGACGACCGCGACCCGGTCCCCGACCACCGCCCCCTTGCGCCCCAGCTCACGCGCCTTCATCGCGACGATGGTGCGGTCCTCGACGAGGACGTGGAGCCGCCCCCGGTCGACGGTGAGGACGAAGCCCTCGGCCGCGTCCTCGTGCTTCGGACGGATGTTGGTACGGGGCCGGTTGCCCTTGCGGTTGGGGCGGACGCGGATGTCGTCCTCGTCGGGGTTCTTGCCGTAGCGGCGCATGGTGCTCTTCCGCTCTTCTCAGACTCTCGTCACCGTCGTCGCCCCGGCGACGGGCCCGAGCATCCCCGTCCACAGCTCCGGGAAGTCGGGCAGGGTCTTGGCGGTCGTCGCGACGTTCTCCACCTGGACGCCCTCGACGGCCAGGCCGATGACGGCGGCCGCGGTGGCGAGCCGGTGGTCCTCGTAGGTGTGGAAGACGCCGCCGTGCAGCGGGCGCGGGCGGATGCGCAGGCCGTCCTCGGTCTCGGTGACGTCGCCGCCGAGCTCGTTGATCTCCTTGGCGAGCGCGGCCAGCCGGTCCGTCTCGTGCAGCCGCAGGTGGGCGATGCCGCTCAGCACGGACTCCGAGTCGGCGAGCGCCGCGACCGCCGCGATCACCGGGGTCAGCTCGCCGACCTCGTTCAGGTCGGCCTCGATGCCGGTGATCCGGCCCGTGCCGGTGAAGGTCAGCCCGGCGTCGGTCAGCTCGCAGCTGCCGCCCATGGCCGTGAAGATCTCCCGCAGCGCGTCGCCCGGCTGGGTGGTGCGCTCGGGCCAGTCGGGGATGGTGACCCGGCCACCGGTGACCAGGGCCGCCGCCAGGAACGGCGCCGCGTTCGACAGGTCGGGCTCGACGACGAGATCGCGCCCGAGGAGGGCACTGGGGGAGACCCGCCACACATTGGCCTCGCCGCCGGACTCCGGGGTGTCGACCTGGGCGCCCGCCATGCGCAGCATGTCCACGGTCATCCGGATGTGCGGCATCGAGGGCAGCACGGCACCGGTGTGCCGGACCTCGACGCCCTGGTTGAAGCGCGGCGCGGACAGCAGCAGCGCGCTCACGAACTGGGAGGACGAGGACGCGTCGATCTCGACCGTGCCGCCGTCCAGCGCCCCGCCGCCGTGCACGGTCAGGGGCAGCGCGCCCCGCTCGTTGTCGTCGATGCGGGCGCCCAGGGCGCGCAGCGCGTCGATCACGCCGTGCAGCGGCCGTTCGTGGCTGCGCGGGTCGCCATCGAAACGGATCGGGCCGTCGGCGAGCGCGGCGACGGGCGGCAGGAAGCGCATGACGGTGCCCGCGTTGCCCACGTCGACGGTGGCCGGGCCGTGCAGCCGGGCCGGGATCACCCGCCACGCCCCGCCGCCCGGACCCGCGCCGGCCGAGCTCGACGAGACGGTCTCCTCGATGCCCACGCCCAGGGCGCGCAGCGCCTCCGCCATCAGCAGGGTGTCCCGGGACCGCAGCGGACGGCGCACCCAGCCGGGCTCGGCGGCGAGGGCGGCCAGGACCAGGGCACGGTTGGTGACCGATTTCGATCCGGGCACGGTGACGGTCGCGTCGACCGCTCCCGTCGCGAAGGGGGCAGGCCAGAGGTCGGTGTGCGCGGGGCTCTCGGTCATGTCTTTACCTTAGTGGCTCGTCCCGGGTCACAGCCCGAGCAGCCAGCGGCCCCCTCCGGTCAGCGAGCACAGCGACACGACGTGGAAGAACAGCAGCCACACCACCGCGGGCAGGCTGGTCAGCCGCGCCAGCTGGTCCGCGTCGGAGTCCCCGGCCCCGCCGCGGCGCCGCTTGGCCTGCAGCTCGAACGCGGGCCGGACCCCGCCCAGCAGCAGGAACCAGACGACCCCGTACGCGAACAGCGCCTGCACGGCCGGGCCCGTCAGCCACGACACCAGCACGAACACGGCGCCGGTGACCACCACGGTCAGCACCCCGAAGGCGTTGCGGACCATCACCAGCAGCGCGGCGAGCAGCGCCGTGGCGCCCCACAGCAGTGCCGTGATGTGCCCGGAGGCGAGCAGCCAGGCGCCGCCGAGCCCGAGCAGCGAGGGGGCGGTGTAGCCCGCGGCGGCGGTGAGGATCATGCCGAGGCCGGTGGGCCTGCCTCGGGAGACGGTCAGGCCCGAGGTGTCGGAGTGCAGCCGGATGCCGTCCAGCCGGCGCCCGCTGAGCAGGGCCATCAGCCCGTGCCCGCCCTCGTGCGCGATGGTGATCGCGTTACGGGTGATCAGCCACACACCGCGCGGGACGACCGCGGCGAGCGCGACCACCCCGGTGGCGATCACCAGCCACAGCGTGGGATCGGGCTGCGTCGAGATCACCCGGTCCCAGAGGGCGGTGGCACTGGTGTTGCTGGTGTCCATGGGGGCGCGGCTCCTCGGAGGTACGTGGCAAGGTGGCGGACATGTGCGGTCGATTTGCGGCGGGCCGGAGTCCCGAGGATCTCGTGGGACTCTTCGGCGTCGAGAAATGGGAACCGGCGGAGACGCTCGCTCCGGACTGGAACGTCGCGCCGACGAAGAGCGTGTACGCGGTGCTCGAACGTCCTCTGAAAGACGCCAGGGAACGCGGTCCGGTTCGCCAGCTCCGTGCGCTGCGGTGGGGATTGGTTCCGTCCTGGGCGAAATCCCCCGAGGGCGCGGCGAAGATGATCAACGCTCGGGCGGAGACGGTGCACGAGAAGCCGTCGTTCCGGCGGGCCTTCGAGGCCCGCCGCTGCCTCATACCCGCCGACGGCTACTACGAGTGGGTCACCGGCGCGGCGGAGCGCGAACTGGAGGAACAGGGCCGCAGGAAGCGCACCCGCAAGCAGCCGTACTTCGTCACCCCGGCGGACGGGTCGGTGATGGCGATGGCCGGGCTCTACGAGTTCTGGCGCGACCCGGGGCTGCCGCCGGACCATCCGCGGGCGTGGTGGGCGACCTGCTCCGTGATCACCACGGAGGCGTCCTCGCAACCGTTCGCCCATGCGGGCGGCGAGGGGCCGCGGGCCCTGGCGGACATCCACCCCCGCATGCCGCTCGTCCTCCCACCGGACCGGTGGGACGACTGGCTGGACCCGTCCCGCGTCCCGCCCCCCGACCTGCTGCCGCTCCTGTCCCCGCCGGGGGACTCCGTCCGGGCCTACCCGGTGACGACGGCGGTCAGCGACGTCCGCAACAACGGCCCGGAACTCTTGACGGAGCTCGAAGCTCCGGAGGAGGCGACCTTGTTCTGACCGGGGCCCTGGTGCGGGTCGTTCGCCGCCTGCGGCGGGAGCGGCCTGCGGCCGCGTCCTCAAACGCCGGACGGGCTGGTTTTGCCGGCCGTGGTCTTGAGCCTGCGGGGCCGCAGTGTGCGGACTACGGTCCGCGAAATTCAGCCCGTCCGGCGTTTGAGGACAACGCGGCGAAGCCGTGTTGCGGGGTCCGGGGCGCAGCCCCGTGCGAACCGGCCCGCGGCCGGACACGATCCCGAGGGAAGATGGACCCGTGATCGAGACAGTGCCCACCCCCACCGGCGAAGCCAGAATCCACTGGTACCCCGCCAAGAAGCCGCGCCTCACCCTCGCCCTGGGCCACGGCGCCGGCGGTGGCATCGAGGCCCGCGACCTCCAGGCGCTCGCCACCGCCCTGCCGCCGCACGGCATCACCGTGGCCCTCGTCGAACAACCCTGGCGCGTCGCGGGGAAGAAGGTCGCCCCCGCGCCCAGGACCCTGGACGCCGCCTGGACCGCCCTCTGGCCCGCGCTGGTGGCACGGGGGCTGCCCGTCGTCGCGGGCGGCCGCAGCGCGGGGGCCCGCGTCGCCTGCCGCACGGCGAAGGAGCTCGGCGCGGTCGGCGTCCTCGCGCTGAGCTTCCCGCTGCACCCGCCGGGCAGGCCGGAGAAGTCCCGCGCGGACGAACTGGCCGCCGCCGGGCCGCTGCCCACCCTCGTCGTCCAGGGCGCCAAGGACCCCTTCGGGCGTCCCGGGGAATTCCCGGCGGGCACCGGAATCGTCCCCGTACCGGACGGCGATCACGGATTCGCCGTGCCGAAGAAGGCGGCGATCGGCCAGGACGGCGCGCTCGCCGTGATCACCGAGGCGGTCGCGGCGTGGGCGGCCGGACTGCCCGGCTGACCCGTTCGGCCGACCCGGTCGAAACCGTCCCGCATTCCGGGAATGCGCGACCGGATACCGCTGTTGTGCACAACGTCACCACGACACCGGCACGACAGAGGAATGGGAGCTCGTCGCATGGGTTCGACCGCTTGCCTGTCCCGCCCGCAGAGCGCTGACCTGGGATGGTCCGTTCTGCATGTGGCGGAGCCCGCCCCGGCTGGAGCGGCGGACGGACCGGATCGTCGTCTATTCTCCGATTCGAGCGGACCTGTTTCCGGTTCCGCCAGGGTGTTGGAGGAGGTGGGTCCGGTCACTGGGACCGACGAGGGGACGACCGATGACGGCGTCGGTGTCGAATCCGCCACCGAAAGCGCCGCAGAACGCAATGCCCGTTTCGAGCGGGACGCGCTGACCTTCCTCGACCAGATGTACTCGGCCGCCCTGCGCATGACGCGCAATCCCGCAGACGCGGAGGACCTGGTCCAGGAGACGTACGCCAAGGCGTACGCGTCCTTCCACCAGTTCCGTGACGGTACGAACCTCAAGGCGTGGCTGTACCGCATCCTGACGAACACGTTCATCAACTCCTACCGCAAGAAGCAGCGTGAGCCCCTGCGCAGCGCGTCGGAGGAGATCGAGGACTGGCAGCTGGCCCGTGCCGAGTCGCACATGTCGACCGGCCTGCGGTCCGCCGAGTCCCAGGCGCTGGACCACCTCCCCGACTCCGATGTCAAGGAGGCCCTCCAGGCCATTCCCGAGGAATTCCGCATCGCGGTCTACCTCGCGGACGTGGAGGGCTTTGCCTACAAGGAGATCGCGGACATCATGGGTACGCCCATCGGCACGGTCATGTCCCGGCTGCACCGGGGCCGCCGCCAGCTGCGCGGAATGCTGGAGGATTACGCCCGCGAGCGCGGTCTGGTCCCGGCGGGCACGGCCCCGGCGCCGAACGGTTCCGACGAGTCGCACAATCGGAAAGGCTCGGACTCATGAGCTGCGGAGACCCGCACGAGACGGACTGCTCTGAAGTCCTCGGCCATCTCTACGAGTTCCTCGACCACGAGATGCCCGACGGCGATTGCGCCAAGTTCGAGGTGCACATCGACGAGTGCTCCCCGTGCCTGGAGAAGTACGGCCTGGAACAGGCGGTGAAGAAACTCGTCAAGCGCTGCTGCGGCCACGACGACGTCCCCGCCGACCTCCGCTCCAAGGTCATGGGCCGCATCGAGCTGATCCGCGCCGGACAGGCCGTGCCCGAACAGGACGTCGTGACCGAGGCGAAGGCGGCGGAGGCCGCCCGCAAGGTCGCCCAGGACTGACCGGGGCCGACCCAGGGGCCGACCAGGACCGATCCGTGTCCGGCCGTGCCGGAGGTCCGGATCCACCCCGTCCCCAGGACAAACGCCCTGCCCGGGGAACATCACCCGAAGGTGTGCAACCGGTCGGCTCGGCCGGGGTAATACTCGAATGCGCCGTTCCGCGGCGTCCCCTCAGCCTATTCTCCCCATCCTGACGGCAAGCTGGTCGGCTTCGTACGGGACGGGGAGGATGCGCCATGCGGTCACTTCCGGCGGCGGCGCGCGGCTGTGTCGTGTGCGCCCTGGTCGCCACTGCCCTCTGCGCCGCGCCCGTCACGCGGGCCGCGGCCCCGGTGCCCTGGACCGTGGTCGCCCTGCTCGCCGCGGTCTGTGCGGCCTGCGAGCGGCTGCCCCGCCGCACCCTCACGCTCCCCGTACTGCTGGCCGGGGCCTTCCTGCTGCCCCCGGCCGCCGCCGCGCTCGTCGCGGTGCCCGGGGCGTTCGCCGGACGCGTCGACCGGCGCCCCGAGTGGGTGCGGCGCTGCTGGCACGCCGCCCAGCTCTCGCTCGCCACCTGCGCCGCCTCGTACGTCTTCGCCCTCGGCGCCGCGTCCGCCGACCGGTTCACCGCCGCGCTGCCGCCCGCGCTCGCCGCCGCCCTCGTCCTGTCCCTCGTCGCCGCCGCCCTCGACGGCGTCATCAGGGTGGCCGCGGAGGGCCGTTCACCCCGGGCCGTCTGGCGCGGGCTGCTGCCCGCCCCCCTGCTGCCCGCGCTGGTGCACGGGCCGACGGGCCTGATGACGGCGGTGCTCTGGCGCAGTGCGTACGGCCCGCCCGCCGCGCTCCTCGTCCTGCTGCCGATGTCCGTCTCGTCCTGGTTCCTGGACCGCTGCGAGCGCGAGCGCGCCGCCCACCAGGCCACCGTCCGCGCCCTGGTGCAGGCCGTCGACCTCAAGGACCGCTACACGCGCGGCCACAGCGAACGCGTCGGCCGGGCCTCGGTGCTGATCGCCCGCGAACTGGGCATGGCGGGCGAACGGCTGGAGGCCCTGCGCTTCGCGGGCATCCTGCACGACATCGGCAAACTCGGCATCCCCACCCGGCTGTTGCGCAAGGACGGCCCCCTCACCCCGGAGGAGCGGCGCATCATCGAACTCCACCCCGAGTACGGACACGAGATGGTCCGCGGCATCGGCTTCCTCGACGAGGCCCGCGCCGCGATCCTCCACCACCACGAACGGCTGGACGGCAGCGGCTACCCGTACGGGCTCAGCGGCCGGCAGATCCCGCAGTTCGCGCGGATCGTGGCGGTCGCCGACGCCTTCGACGCGATGACCTCCACCCGCAGCTACAGCCGCGCCCGGCCCGTAGGGGTCGCGATGGCCGAACTGCACCGCTGCTCCGGCACCCAGTTCGACCCCCTGATGGTCGAGGCGCTGGAGGCCGCGCTCGAACGCCACGGCTGGCACCCCGCCGTCACCTCGGACGGCCCTCCGGGCTCCCCGCTCACCGAATGCATAATTCTGCCCAGCGGAAACGTCCCTTCTGCGTGTGATCCGGTCACCGGAGCGACCCGTCACGGCGGCGAGGGATGACCGCACCCACCGCGCACACCGCATCGGCCCGCATCGCCCCGGCCGCACGCTCCGTCCGCACCGCACGGGCCGTACACCTGAACGCCGCCCTGGTCGTCCGCTGGACGCACGCCGCCGCCGCGGCCGTCGCCCTCGCCGGGCTCCTCCGGACCGCCCGGCACGGCCTCGAACAGCCCCAAGTGGCCCTCGCGTACGGGGTGTTGATCACGGTCGGCGAGGCCGTCCGGCGCCGCCCCGCGGCCTGCGCCGAAGCCCGCGAGCCGGCGCCCGTGGGGGCCGCCGGGGCCCTCGCGTACGCCCTGCTCGGCGAGGTCGGCGGGCGGCCCGCCACGCACGGCCCGGCCCAGGTCGTCGCCGTCGTCCTCGCCGCCACGCTCGCCGGCGCCCTCGGGCGCCCGCCCGCCCGCGACCACCTCGCCCGCCGCCTGCTGACCACCGGCTTCGCCGCCGTCTGCTTCCAGCCCCTGCACACCACCGCCCTCGGCCACTGGCCCGGCCACAGCCCGTCCTACGTGCCGTTCCTGCTGCTGCTCCTGGCCCTCACCGCCCTGTGCGACGCCGTCCTGGCCGCGGCCCTGACCCGAGCCCGTACGGGCGGCCCGTACGGCCCGGCCCTCCGCGACGAACTGCGCGCCCTGCCCGGCATCGGCACGGCGATCTGCGCGACCGGTGTGGTCATGGCCCTCGCCGTGGCCGTCGCCGGACTGTGGGCCCTGCCGGTCTTCTGCCTGCCGCTGCTGCTCGCCCAGCTGTCCTTCCGCCGCTACACGGCCGTGCGCGCCACCCGGCGCCAGACGATCGCCTCGCTGGCCCGCTGCACGGAGATCGCGGGCCACACCCCGGCCGGGCACGCCCGCCGGGTCGCCGCCCTCAGCCGTGCCACCGGCCGCGAGCTGGGCCTCGCCGAGGCGGACCTCACCGTTCTGGAGTACGCGGCCCTGATGCACGACATCGGCCAGCTCTCGCTCCTGGACCCGCTGCCCGCCGGGGCGACCGAGCCGCTGCCGTCCGCGGAGCGCCGCCGTATCGCCCTGCTGGGCGGCGCCGTGGTCCGGCAGGCCGGGGTCCCCGCCGAGGTCGCGGTGGTCGTGGAGCGGCAGGCGGACCCGTTCCGTGAGCAGCCCGTCACCGCCCGGATCGTCCGCACGGCCAACGCCTACGAGGACTTCGCCGGGGCCGCCGCCTGCGGCCCGCTGCGCGCCCTGGAGCGGCTCCGGCTGGCCACCGCCCACGAGCACGACCCGCGCGTCGTGGAGGCGCTGGCGCGCGTCCTGGCGCGGGCGCCCTGCCCGGGGCCGGGGAGCCGGCCGCCCGGACCCGTAAGAGTCCGGGCAAAGCCGGAGTGAGCCGCTGAACCCACGGGTAATGAGCGGGCGTCCAAAGGGGCATGGTTGGATGCGAAGAGAAGAAAACGACACACAGAGCACCGACTACGGGGGGTGTCGCGTGCGTCGCCATCGACGAGTGGCGGCCGCGGCTTCCCGGAGCAAGAGAGATGTGGCAGGTTGTCGTCAGGGAGGACGGCGGCCGTCACCTGGGTCATCCGGCGTGGTCGCACGCAGAAACCGGCAGGCGGGAATCGTGAGGATCTTCGGCAAGGTACGGCATCGGCCTTCCGCCTCGTGGCGGCAGGCCACCGACCGTGCTTTCACTTTGATCGGCGACGGCCGGTACGAGGACGCGGGCGCGCTGCTGACCCGTGCCGCCGACATGGAGCCGTGGCTGTCCGAGTCGTGGTTCAACCTCGCCCTGCTGCACAAGTTCCGGCACGACTGGGAGCAGGCCCGCGCCGCGGGGCTGCGGGCCGTCGCCCTGCTGGACCGCGAGGCGGGCGCCCCCGACTGGTGGAACGTGGGCATCGCCGCCACCGCCCTCCAGGACTGGCCGCTGGCCCGCCGTGCCTGGCAGGCGTACGGCCTGCGGGTGCCCGGCGAGGCCGCCCCGGCCGGTGAGCCGGTCGGCATGGAACTGGGCAGCGCGGCCGTGCGGCTCTCCCCGGAGGGCGAGGCCGAGGTCGTCTGGGGCCGCCGTCTCGACCCGGCCCGGATGGAGGTCCTCTCCATCCCGCTGCCGTCGTCCGGGCGGCGCTGGGGCGAGGTCGTGCTGCACGACGGTGTCCCGCACGGCGAGCGGGTCACCGCCGCCGGGCCCTCCTACCCGGTCTTCGACGAGATCGAGCTGTGGGCCCCGTCGCCCGTGCCGACCTGGGTGGTCCTCCTGGAGGCCGCCACCGAGGCCGACCGGGACGCCCTGGAGCGGCTCGCCGCCGACGCCGGGTTCGCCGCCGAGGACTGGTCCTCGTCCGTGCGGCTGCTGTGCCGCACGTGCTCCGAGAGCCGGATGCCCAGCGACGAGGGCGACGGCGAGCACCTCGACCCGCACGACCACAGCGAGCCCGGCCACCCCGGGCCCCTGGGCCACCGCACGGCAGGCTCCGGCTCCCTCTGGGTCCCCGAGCGCGAATGCGGCATCGCGGCCCCCGCCGGGCTGGTCCGTGGCCTGCTCGACGGCTGGGTCGCGGACAGCCCGGAGACCCGCGAGTGGCGGGATCTGGAAGAAGTCTGCTGAGGTCCGTCCGTGGCCCCCGTACCCTGTACAGGCATCCTTTTCGGGCATTTGAGAGAGGCGTAACCGCGGCATGGCGCAGCAAGAGACCGATCAGTCGGTGACCACCGAATTCATCGTGGACACCGAGGACTGCGAGGAGCGCGAGCTCGCGCACCGCGAGCGTGGCACGTCCCGTCCGATCACCGTCGTCGGCAACCCCGTGTTGCACAAGGAGTGCAAGGACGTCACCGAGTTCGACGACGGGCTCGCGCAGCTCATCGACGACATGTTCGCGAGCCAGCGCACCGCCGAGGGCGTCGGCCTGGCCGCCAACCAGATCGGTGTCGACCTCAAGGTCTTCGTCTACGACTGCATGGACGACGAGGGCGTGCGCCACGTGGGCGCCGTCTGCAACCCCGTCCTGGACGAGCTCCCGGCCGACCGCCGCGTCCTCGACGACTCCAACGAGGGCTGCCTGTCCGTCCCGACGGCCTACGCCGAGCTGGCCCGCCCGGACTACGCGGTCGTCCGCGGCCAGGACGCCAAGGGCAACCCCGTCGTGATCGAGGGCACCGGCTACTTCGCCCGCTGCCTCCAGCACGAGACGGACCACCTCTACGGCTACCTCTACATCGACCGCCTCTCGAAGCGCGACCGCAAGGACGCCCTCCGGCAGATGGCGGAGGGCACTCCGCGCTACCCGGTCGTCGCCAACGACTGACCGCGGCACGCGGCTTGAGGGAACGCCGAAGGGCCCGTACGGATCGCTCCGTACGGGCCCTTCGCGCTGCTGCTAGAACTCCTCGTCGAAGCCGACGGTGCCCTCGACCGCCACCTGGTACGCGGAGGCGCGGCGCTCGAAGAAGTTGGTCAGCTCCTGGACGTTCTGGAGCTCCATGAAGGAGAACGGGTTCTCCGAGCCGTAGACCGGGGCGAAGCCGAGGCGCTGGAGGCGCTGGTCGGCGACGCACTGGAGGTACTCGCGCATGGACTCGGTGTTCATGCCCGGCAGGCCCTCGCCGCACAGGTCGCGGCCGAACTGCAGCTCCGCCTCGACGGCCTCCTTCAGCATGTCGGTGACCTGCTGCTGGAGCTCGTCGTCGAAGAGCTCGGGCTCCTCCTGGCGGACGGTGTCCACGACCTCGAACGCGAAGTTCATGTGCATGGTCTCGTCACGGAACACCCAGTTGGTGCCGGTCGCCAGGCCGTGCAGCAGGCCGCGGGACCGGAACCAGTAGACATACGCGAAGGCGCCGTAGAAGAACAGGCCCTCGATGCACGCCGCGAAGCAGATCAGGTTGAGCAGGAAGCGACGGCGGTCGGCCTTCGTCTCCAGCCGCTCCAGCTTCTCGACCTCGTTGATCCACTTGAAGCAGAACTGGGCCTTCTCGCGGATGGACGGGATGTTCTCCACCGCGTCGAAGGCGGCGGCGCGGTCGTCCGGGTCGGGCAGGTAGGTGTCCAGCAGCGTCAGATAGAACTGGACGTGCACGGCCTCCTCGAAGAGCTGCCGCGACAGGTACAGCCGCGCCTCGGGGGAGTTGATGTGCTTGTACAGGGTCAGCACGAGGTTGTTGGCCACGATCGAGTCACCGGTCGCGAAGAACGCGACCAGGCGGCCGATCATGTGCTGCTCGCCCGGGGACAGCTTCGCCAGGTCGGCGACATCGGAGTGGAGGTCGACCTCCTCGACGGTCCACGTGTTCTTGATCGCGTCGCGGTAGCGGTCGTAGAAGTCCGGGTACCGCATCGGGCGCAGCGTGAGCTCGAAACCCGGGTCCAGCAGGTTCTTCTGAATTGAAGCTTCCGGCACGGAGTGCTGTCCTTCAGGGGTGGTGGTCGGGCGGCGGGCGGGCATTACTGGCAGGCCTCGCAGGACTCGGGGTTCTCAAGGGAGCAGGCGACGGCGTCGGCGTCGGGCACGGCCTGCTGCACGGGGACGGTGGCGGCGGCACCGGCGGAGCGCGCGATGCGGGTGGCCGGGCGCGAACGCAGGTAGTACGTCGTCTTGATGCCCTGCTTCCAGGCGTACGCGTACATCGAGCTGAGCTTGCCGATGGTGGGCGAGGCCATGAAGAGGTTCAGCGACTGGCTCTGGTCCAGGTACGGCGTACGGGCCGCGGCCATGTCGATCAGGGCGCGCTGCGGGATCTCCCAGGCGGTGCGGTAGAGGTCGCGGACCTCCTTGGGGATCCACTGCATGTCCTGGATCGAGCCGTTGGCGTCGGTCATCGCGTCCCGCGTGGTGCGGTCCCACACGCCGAGCTGCTTGAGGTCCTCCACCAGGTAGGTGTTGACCTGGAGGAACTCACCGCTGAGGGTCTCGCGCTTGAACAGGTTGGACACCTGCGGCTCGATGCACTCGTAGACGCCCGCGATGGACGCGATGGTGGCCGTCGGCGCGATGGCCAGCAGCAGCGAGTTGCGCATGCCGACCTCGGCGATGCGGGCGCGCAGCGCGGCCCAGCGGTCCGCCCACGCCTGCTCGGCGTTGGGGTAGTGGTCGGGGTGCAGCACGCCGCGCGCGGTGCGGGTCGCGGACCAGGCCGGGTGCGGGCCGTGCCGCTCGGCGAGGTCGGCGGACGCCTCGTACGCCGCGAGCATGATCCGCTCGGAGATCCGGGTGGACAGCTCCTTCGCCTCGGGGGAGTCGAAGGGCAGGCGGAGCCGGAAGAAGACGTCCTGGAGACCCATCAGGCCCAGGCCGACCGGACGCCAGCGGCTGTTGGAGTTCCCGGCCTGCTCGGTCGGGTAGAAGTTGATGTCCACGACACGGTCGAGGAAGGTCACGGCCGTACGGACCGTACGGTCGAGCTTCTCCCAGTCCATCTCGCCGTCGGCGCCCAGGTGCTGGGCCAGGTTGACCGAGCCGAGGTTGCAGACGGCCGTCTCGCCGTCGTCGGTGACCTCGAGGATCTCGGTGCAGAGGTTCGAGGAGTGGACGACCTTGCCGGGCTCGGCGGTCTGGTTCGCGGTGCGGTTGGACGCGTCCTTGAAGGTCATCCAGCCGTTGCCGGTCTGCGCGAGGGTGCGCATCATCCGGGAGTACAGCACGCGCGCCGGGATCTGCTTGACGGCCTTGCCCTCGGCCTCGTAGCGGCGGTACGCGGCGTCGAACTCGTCGCCGTACAGGTCGACCAGGTCGGGCGTGTCGGCCGGGGAGAACAGCGACCAGTCGGCGTCCGCCTCGACGCGGCGCATGAACTCGTCCGGGATCCAGTGCGCGGTGTTGAGGTTGTGCGTGCGGCGGGCCTCCTCACCGGTGTTGTCGCGGAGCTCCAGGAACTCCTCGATGTCCGCGTGCCAGGTCTCCAGGTAGACACAGGCCGCGCCCTTGCGCCGGCCGCCCTGGTTGACGGCCGCGACGGAGGCGTCGAGCGTGCGCAGGAACGGCACGATGCCGTTGGAGTGCCCGTTGGTGCCGCGGATCAGCGAGCCGCGCGAGCGGATGCGGGAGTAGGAGAGGCCGATGCCGCCCGCGTGCTTCGACAGGCGCGCCACCTGGTGGTAGCGGTCGTAGATCGAGTCCAGCTCGTCCAGCGGCGAGTCCAGCAGGTAGCAGGACGACATCTGCGGGTGGCGGGTGCCGGAGTTGAACAGTGTGGGGGAGGAGGGCAGGTACGAGAGGGTGCTCGTCAGCCCGTAGAGCTCGGCGACCTCCGCCAGGGCGCGCTCCGAGTGGTCCTCGGCGAGGCCGCAGGCCACGCGCAGCAGGAAGTGCTGCGGGGTCTCGATGACCTGCCGGGTGATCGGGTGGCGCAGCAGGTAGCGGCTGTGCAGGGTGCGCAGGCCGAAGTAGCCGAAGCGGTCGTCGGCGCCGTCGAGGAGGGCCGTGTCGACGAGCGCGTCCAGCCGCTCGGCGTGGGTCCGCACGAAGGCCGCGGTGTCGTCGGCGATCAGGCCCTCGCGGTGGCCCGTCGCGACGGAGGCGGCGAAGGAGGTGGCGCCCTGTCCGGCGGCCTCCTCGGCGATGGCGAGGGTGAGCAGCCGGGCCGCGAGCTTGGAGTACTCGGGCTCCTCGGCGATGAGACCGGCGGCGGCCTCGGTGGCCAGGGACCGCAGTTCGGCCTCGTCCGAACCCGCGCTGCGGCCGCGCAGCGCGGCGGCGGCGACCTTCCCGGGGTCGGTGGCGGGCAGATCGGCGGTGAGGTCGGTCAGGGTGCGCAGCAGCGCGGTCCCGGGGCCGCCGGTCGCTTCCGCGGACGTTGAGACCGGATCGGCGGGCGCGATGGTCACTGAGGCTCTCCCTCGCTCGGCAGAGGGCCGGGCGGGTGGCGCGCGACGGGCGCGTACGGGCATGCCTGACAGCACCAGGGCATGCTCGTAGCGTCCATCGACCCAACCCGCGAGGCCCGGACGAATACAAAACGCCCGTGCGGGGCCGGGACGGCTCAGCGGTGGGCGTGCTGTCGGCAGGTACTCGGACTCCTGCATGCGTCATTACGGCATACATGCACCGTTGCGGGACAGTTCCGGATTTCCACCGGATTCCCCTGCGACGACAGCGAGGACGAGCATACATCTAGTGCTGGCCGTCGCATGCACCACCACATGTTGTGTCGCGCGGTAATCGAGCGAGTCGAAATGTGCTAACGGGGCCTGGGGGTACGGGGGATGGCGAGGGCGCGGCGAAGGGCCGCCGCGCCCCTGTCGGGGGCGTGGCGGCCCTGGGAGACCCTCGGTGCCCGACGGCCCGCGGGAGGGGCTGCGGGGGCCCCGGAGGGTGGCTTCGGGGGCGACGGTGCCGGGGCGCCCCGTCGGGAGGACGGGTGCCGACAGCGCCGGGGCGCCCCGCAAGGGGCGCGGGGCTGCGTCGATATGCGGCTCCGCCGCGTGGGCGCGAGCAACCGCTGACGGGCCGCGGCCGCCGGGCTGTCGACGGTGCCGGGGCGCCCCGTAAGGGGCGCGGGGCTGTATCGATATGCGGCTCCGCCGCGTGGGCGCGAGCAACCGCAGACGACCCGCAGTCGCCGACCCGCGCCGCGGCCGAACGGCGCTTCGGCGCAGCGCGCGACGGCGGGCCGCCGGGCCGCCGGACGGAAGCGGCACCGGGTCCGGGCCCGGCCCGGGGCCCGGCCCCGGGGCTAATGCCCCGCCGTAGGCAGATCGCCCCGAACGCCGGCATCGCCGGCATCCGCCGTGTAGTCCGAGGCCGACGTCTCGTCGACACCGTCCGGCACCCGGAACGCCTTGAAGGCGAACGTCAGCACCACAGCCACGACCACATTGAGAACAAAGGCGGTAAGCCCGATATACCCCTTCTCCCCGATAAAGGGGATCAGGTTGGTATTCCCGAAATGATCCTGCGTGGCACTCGGCGTGTCATACGACCGCCATGTCCCGTACGCCATGCCCACCGCCCAGCCGGCCAGCAGCGCCCACCGGTGGAACCAGCGGGTGAAGAGCCCGCCGACGAGCGCCGGAACGGTCTGCAGGATCCAGATGCCGCCGAGCAGCTGGAAATTGATCGCGACCGTCTTGTCCATGGTGAGGACGAAGACCAGCGCGCCGACCTTCACCAGCAGCGAGGCCAGCTTGGAGACCTTCGCCTCGCGCTCGGGCGAGGCGTCCGGCCTGATGAAGTCCTTGTAGATGTTGCGCGTGAAGAGATTCGCGGCAGCAATGGACATGATGGCCGCGGGCACCAGCGCGCCGATTCCGATCGCCGCGAAGGCCACGCCCGTGAACCAGTCGGGGAACATGTCCGCGAAGAGCTGCGGAATGGCCAGCTGGCCGTTCTTCACCTTGACCCCGGCGGCGATCGCCATGAAGCCGAGCATGGCCAGCAGGCCCAGCATCAGCGAGTACAGCGGCAGGATCGTGGTGTTCCGGCGGATCACGTTGCGGCTCTTGCTGGAGAGCACCGCGGTCACCGAATGCGGATAGAGGAACAGCGCCATCGCCGAGCCCATGGCCAGCGTCGCGTACGCCCATTGCGCGTCCGCGCCGGCCACCAGAGAACCGCGCGGCTTTCCCGTCTCGGGGTTCTTGACCGCAAAGGCCTCGGCCGACTTGGCGAAGATGTGGTCGAAGCCGCCGAGTTTGATGGGGATGTAGATGACGGCCACGATGATCACGATGTAGACGAGTGCGTCCTTGACGAACGCGATCATCGCGGGCGCCCGCAGCCCCGCGGAATAGGTGTATGCCGCGAGCACGCCGAACGCGATGAGCAGCGGCAGGTCCTTCATGAACCAGTTGGATCCGCCACCGACCCCCAGTACGTCCAGCACGGCCTGGATGCCGACGAGCTGGAGCGCGATGTACGGCATCGTCGCGAGCAGCCCGGTCAGCGCGAGCGCCAGCGACAGCCCCTTCGACCCGAACCGGCCGCGGACGAAGTCCGAGGACGTCACATAGCCGTGCTTGTGCGCGACCGACCACAGACGCGGCAGAAAGGTGAACACCAGCGGATAACAGAGAATCGTGTACGGCACCGCGAAGAAGCCCGCCGCACCGCCCGCGTAGATGGCCGCCGGCACGGCGACGAAGGTGTACGCGGTATAGAGGTCGCCGCCCAGCAGGAACCAGGTGATCCAGGTACCGAACGAGCGCCCGCCCAGTCCCCATTCATCAAGATTGTCCGCGTTCTCCGCGCGCCGCCACTTCGAGGCCACGAACCCCATGACCGTGACGACGAGGAAGAAGAAGATGAACACGGCGAGTGCCACGCCGTTCACGCCGTTCTTCACCGCTGCTCACCCGCCCTGCGGATGCGCTCCTGCCGGCGCACGATCACATACGCGATCGTGGTGAGGGCGGTGGACACGAAGACCCACGCCATCTGGTACCAGTAGAAGAACGGAATCCCGATGAACGCGGGCGTGAGCCGGTTGTAGGAGCCGACCCACAACATCGCGACGAAGGGTATGGCCAGGCATATCCCCGCCACGACCAGCGGCACGGTGACGACAGCGGCCCTGCGGCCGCTCTCCGGCGGCTCCATCGGTGGTTCTGTCATGACGGCGACTCCCCCCTAGATGATCACTACGTGATGCGCAGGAAATCTAGGTCAGGGGAGTGGCGGGCGTCACCCCCTGTCCGCATATCGGTATGGCAACGGCCGTAAAATAACTTGCGCCGCGCGCAGGTAAGTTCAAGGATCCGATGATGATGAAGTTGCTCGTCGACATACGCCCCTCGCTGGTGGCGCGCCCCTTCCATCTCCTCTTCACCAGGCCGCTGGTGGAGATCGACGGTGTCGAGTCGGAGGCACGCTGGGGCACGACGGAAATCCCCGTAGGGACCGGCCCCCACGAGATGGCCGTGTACTTCCGCTACCGGGGCCAGCGCAGGGCGCGACTGGGGCTGGGCCGTAAGGAGTTCACGGCGGACGACTCGGTTCCGCGGCTCCGGGCGCGGGCGGCGCTGGGTCCCTTCAACGGGAGCCACTTCAGGATCGCTGTGGGCTGACGGCGCCGTACATGGCCTCGCGGACGGCGTTCACGCCGCGCCTGGTGGCCGCGATCGCCCCGGACGTGTCATGGGCCGCCGCGGCCGCCCCCGTACGGCAGCCACGGCAGCGACCCTCGTCGGCGACGGGCCGGAACATCCGGCCGCACCCGCCTGAACAGGCGCGCAGCGGCTGGGGGAGCGGTTGCGGCAGCCGTTCCGGTACGGGGTCGGGCATCTTGCGGGTGAGGCGGTCGCGGAGGATCCCGGCGGGGTGATGGATGCGCTCGGGAAGCCCGTCGGTGAGCGCCTCCCGGAGATCCCGCAGGGTCGCGCCCCGCAGCAGCCACTCCCCGACGAGCGGCGCGAGCCGCGTGACGTCCCGCCCGGAGATCCGACGCAGGCGCCGTTCGGTGTGACACACGGCGGCGAGCGCCTGCGCGCCACGCTCGGCGAGCGGGTGGGGAGGGTGGGAGGTTGTTTCCCCCTCAGTGTTTTCATGGGAACGACCGACGCTCCGACCTGTCGGCGGACCGACGGCCGGTGGGCTGACCGCCGGTTCTCCGGCCTCGGGCTCGGGTTCTGCCGGCAGGTCGCCACCGTCCCGTACGGCCACGGCCTGGTCGGCCGTCAGCCGCACGCTGGAGATCAACTGCCGGGTGGTCCACAGCCCGTCGGACCCTTGCTGCCGCCACTCGTGGAAGTACCCCTCGGCGGCGAGCTCCCGCTTCGCCCGGGTGAGCGCGGTCTTCTTGATCCCGGCCTGCTGTGCGGTCTTCGACAGCGGCTCGTCCACCCCGTCCGGCAGGGACAACTGCCAGGTCAACAGGCGGACGGCGTCGGAGGACAGCCGCGGATGACGAAGGATCTCGTTCGAGATCTGCGAGAAGAAGCCCGTAGGGGCGATAACATGCCTGAGCATTCTTGGGGAGTCCGATTCCCTAGTGGGTGTAGACCCCCGGTCGCCGGTTGCCGCCGGCGTCGGGGGTCGCTCACGTTTCAGCGCAACGGTAGCGCGCCGAGCGGGAACTTCAGGATTTTTACGGCGAGTTGTGCGTTTTGGCCACCGGAGTCCCTTCGATGGGCTATAGGCCCGTTGCCGGGGCTGTGGTCCCGCTATGACGGTGGTCGCGCTCGATGGCCTCGAAGATGTCGGAGTCGGTCTCGCGCTGCCATTCGGGCAGGCTCTCCCAATCGGCGACGTAACCGGGCTTCGGCTCCTCGATGTGCTTATGGATCTGCGCGATCCAGCACAACGCGACGAACCGCCCCTTCTGCTCCCGGGTGAGCTTGGCCGTACTGCCACCACTGACCTCGACGAAGCCGGCGACCTGCTCGTACACGGCGGCGGCAGCCTGCCGCTCCCACTCCGGGGTCTCGTCCCACGGGGCGATATAGCCGGGCTTGGGCTCACCCGGGTAGTACTTCTTGACTCCGGCGATCCACGCTTCGCGAAAGGTGCGGCCTTCTTCATGACGCAAGGAGATCCTCCAACGGGATGATTCATCCGCTCACGATGGGGAGTTGTCGGTCGAGTTCGAACCATACGTACTTACCGAAGGGCTGCTTCGCAACTCCCCAGCGGCTGGCGAGACCGGCGACGATCAGCAGCCCACGGCCGGTGCCCTCATAGGGCTTCGGGTTGCGCAGCCGGGGATTCCGCAGCTCACGATCGTGGACCTCGACGCGTACACGGTTGGCGTCGGCATCCACCCTGAGCAGGAACCGTCCGGCCTCGGGCGCGCTGTGCCGCACGGAGTTGGTCGCCAGCTCCGAGGCACACAGGAGGATCTCGTCGAGCGACCCGGTCTCGACCGTGCCCAACACCCTGCGGATGAAGGCGCGGGCGGCCTGTACGGAGGCGGGCTTCCGGGGGAACGCCCGTACGGCTTCAATGCGCCGGAGGTTGATCAGGCTCTCGCCGTGCACCGCACTGTCCACCATCGTCACGCACTCCCCGCGTCGGCTGGTCATTTCGTACGTCCAGGCAACACGCGCCGACCGTTCGGAGGTACCGTCATCAAGGGTGTCGGATGGTGTCGCTTTCGCTACAGCCCGTAGCAGAAGGTCGTGAGGGATGCGGAAAACGAACGACGAGCTCGCGGAATGGCTGCACCGGTCCGGCATGAGCCGCGGGGAACTGGCCAGGCGTGTCAGGAGCAAGGCCCGCGAGTGGGGGCAACCCCACGTCGCCCCCGACTGCACCGGCATCCGGCGCTGGCTCGCGGGCGAGTCGCCGCGGCATCCGATCCCCGACATCCTCGCTGATGTCTTCTCGGACCACTTCGGATACCGCGTCACAACGTACGATCTCGGGCTCGGCGAGGGCGCCGCCGCCGACGGCTACCTCATGTACAACTCGGCATACGCGGCTACCGTGGAGACGGTTGCCGATTTGGGGAGAGCCGACGTGGACCGACGGAAGTTCCTTGCAGCAGCACCGTTCGCCGCCTTCGCAGGAGTTGGTCCTTCCCGTGACTGGTTGCTGAACACTCTCGACCAGACCCCTGAAGCGGGGCCGCGCGTGCGCTTCGAAGATGTCGCAGCGGTGAAGAACATGTTCGGCGCGTTCCAGCAGATGGACATCTTCCAGGGCGGCGGCTCCGGACGCCTTGCCCTCACGGCCTATATGAACGAGCACGTCTTCCCACTGCTCCGCCGGACGCATACGGACAAGGTGCGGTACGCACTCTGCGAGGCGGCGGCCGAACAGACCTATCTCCTCGGCTGGATGGCCTACGACAGCGGCGAGCACGGCACCGCCCAGCGCTACTTGATCCAGTCGCTACGGCTCGCCGAGGAGTCGCGCAACGCGGCGCTCGGGGCCCATGTCCTGGCGGGCATGGCAGACCAGGCGACCCTGCTCGGAAATCCCGCGGAAGGCCGTCGGCTGGCGCAAGCCGGCAGGCAGGGACTGGGCAAAGCAACGTCCCCGGCATGCATGGCCGACCTGTGGTGCCTGGAAGTACGGGCACTGGCCCGGCTCGGCGAAAAGCGGGAAGCCGCGCAAGCGGTGGCGAAATCGGAGGAGAACTTCGGGCGCGTACGCACCGACGAAGAACAGGAATGGGCGAAGTTCATCGACGGCGCCTATCTGAACGGCGAACACGCCAACACCTTCCGCGACCTGGACGACGCGAAAAACACGGAGGATCACGCGAGGCGCTCGATCGACATCGCCACCCGGCAAAAGCGCGCCCGCCGAGGCGCGATGTCCCAGGCCGCACTCGCCGCATCACATCTGCAACGCCGAGACCTCGAATCGGCCTACTCGGCGGGCCTGCGCACGTTGTCGCTTGCGCGGCAGGTGAAATCGTCCCGGTGCGTCGAAGCCGTGCAGGAGGTGCAACGCCGAATGAGGCCCTTCGGCCACCACCGCCTCGTGGCCGACTTCGACGAGCGGGCACGCGGCCTGGTCGCCGCAGCCTGACGACAATGACCGACACCCCTGCCTCGGACGAACAGCCGCCGAGCAACCGCTTCATGATCGGGCTACTGATCAAGCGGGATCTGCCCGACAGGGCGGGCGCCTCCGAGTGGTGCGGCAGGCACCCGAAGGAACGCACCCGGCTGGTTGCCCGAAAAGGATGGGTCTGCCTCGACTGCGTGCGGGAGAGCAGTCGACGGTAGTAGCCGCCGTGTTGCGTGCTCAGGACCCGGGGTCGGCTGGGACTACGGGCTGTCCGGTGGATCAACTGGTGCCAGGCTCAGTGTCTTCGACCCGGCGCGGGTGCGACCCCTTACGGTGATCGCGGTCCTGGCCCTTCATGCAGAGTGGAGCACCGCCATGAACAGCGGGCCCTTCCGTGTTCCCGATCTGTCGGACCGCCCGCACCGCCTCATCATCGAACGCGAGATGCAGGCAGGTCCGCACGCCCTCTACCTGGCGTGGACAGAACAGTTCGGCCGCTGGTTCGCGGCTCCCGGCTCGGTCGTCCCCCGATGCCCGGGGGCAGGCTCAGACGCCCCGCCCGGTTGTCCTCGTGGCTGTCGATGGCCGGGCGGGTCAGCAAGTGCACGTCGATCCACATCAACGAGTGAAAGGGAACAGCATGGCGACCGCATTGCCCGCCGAGCGGACCACCACTCATTACCTGTGGTTGGACATGACGCGGAAGTGTCAGCTCGAATGCACGCACTGCTACAACGGGTCAGGGCCGCAAGGTGGCCACGGCGCGATGTCCCGGGACGACTGGGTCGAGGTCTTGGACCAGGCGGCCAAGGTGGGCGTTGAGAACGTCACCCTCATCGGTGGAGAGCCGATGATGTACCCGCACACGATCGAGATCGCGGACCACGCTCTGGCACTCGGCATCAGGGTGGAGGTCTACAGCAATCTCGTTCACGTGACGGACACATGGTGGACACTGCTCCAGCGCGAGGGAATGTCCCTCGCCACGTCGTACTACTCGAACAAGGCCACGGAGCACAACAAGATCACCGGCCGCCCGAGTCACGCCAGGACTCGCGCCAACGTCATCAAGGCCATCGAGCTCGGTGTCCCGATCCGAGCCGGAATCGTTGGAGACAACGAGCAGGTCATTGAGGCGGCGAAGACGGACCTGAAGTCGATCGGCGTCACTCGGATCGGAACTGACCACATCAGGGAGTTCGGACGGGCCTCCTGCGGCCAGAAGCCGGACGCATCCAATCTGTGTGGCGGGTGTGGCGACGGCAGGGCCTCGATCGACCCAAGCGGTAACGTCTCGCCCTGCGTCCTCTCCACCTGGATGGGTGTCGGTAACGTCCGCGAGGATTCGCTGGCCTCTATCCTGAGCGGTCCCGCGCTGTCGGGGGCCGTTGACTCCCTCCGAGAGGTATGGGGGTGGGGTAAAGGCAAGGACAAGGACAGCGACCAGGGTCAGAACCAGCCTTGCAACCCTGACTGCGTCCCGAAGAACCCGTGCGACCCGAGGTGCGAACCGAACGATGCGTGCCGTCCGGGAACGCCAACTACTTGCAATCCCAGGGTATAGCGTGTCCGAAAGGAACTGATGACCGAACTGCCCGACGGGCACTTCCGCGAACTGGTCCGTCCGTACACTGGCGAAGTCGCTCAAGTACACGTTCCGAAGCAGGGGTTCACTACGGAATTCGCTGCGATCATCGACAGCGAGAAGGGGTCGTTCTTCGTCAAGGCCATGTTCAACCGGCCAGGAGGACGACGGGACTCCATCCTTCGGGAGCGAGCGATCAACCCCTACGTACAGTCGCTCTCGCCTCGGCTGCTGTGGAGCGTTGACGGAGACGACGCCGGGTGGATCATCCTCGGGTTCGAAGTCATCGACGCGCGCGGCCTGGACTTCGAGCCGGGCTCGTCAGATCTCCACATTGCCGTGGACCTCCTCAACCGGGCTTCGAGCCTGGGGTTGCCTGACGTCGCACGGGACTGGCGGGAAGACCGGTGGGATGCCTACGCGAGCAGTGAAGACGAGTTGGCGTTCTTCCGTGGTGATGCTCTGCTTCACACCGACATCAACCCGTCCAATATAAGGGTGGGGGATGCGGGCTCGTGGCTTATCGACTGGTCATGGCCCACACGTGGGGCAGCGTTCATCGATCCGGCCTGTTTCGTCGTGCAGCTGGTGTCAGCCGGCCACAGCCCGGAGTCTGCTGAAAGGTGGGCGGCACGCTGTACAGCGTGGGCGAACGCGGACCCTGAAGCGATCGACGTGTTCGCTGCGGCCGATCTGCGTATGTACCGGGCTGTCGCCGCCCAGCGTCCCGATCAGGCGTGGCTCAGGGCCATGGCGGATGCGTCTCAGGCGTGGGTGGATCACCGAGGCATCTCAAACGTTTGAGGTGTTGGGCCCCGCCGATCTGGCGGGGCCTTCTCGCTCTGCACGACGACGTGGGTGGCGAGTTCGGGCTTCCCGCAGAGCGGGCCACGATGTCTGCCGGAACCCCCTGGTGATCCTTGGCCGTGCCACCGCGTCGATCTCCCCGTATGCGCCCTAGCCCCGGGTCTCGTCCGTGACCCAGGACAGATACGCCGCACTCCCGGCTACGACCGGGACCGCGATGATCTCCGGTGTCTCGTACGCGTGCAGTTCGCCGATGCGCGCGGCGAGTTGGTTCACCAGGTCGCCGCGGGTCTTGAAGTCGACGCGCCACTCCTGTGCCTGCTCGACCTTGCCCTCCCATCGGTAGACGGAGGAGATCGGGTAGACCTGGGCACAGGCGGCGAGGCGTTCGTCGATCAGCTCGGCGGCCAGGGTGCGGGCCGCCTCCTCGGCGTCGGTGGTCGTCGTCACCACGGCGTGGTCGGGGAGTGTCATACCGACGAGCGTATGCGGCCGGAGCAGCCGGCCGTGCCGTATCGCGCCCGCCGCCCGGCCGCCAGCCACTCCGAGCGCAGCCGCTCGTAGACCCTGCGCTCCGCGACCGTCAGAGCGCGCCCGCGCCGGACGGCGAGGAACGTGCGGATCTCCTCGTTCAGCTCGTCGAGGACCGTGTTACGTGACATGGCCCCAGGCTATGGGGAGGCACTGACATCGGGCCTCCCGTCGTACGCATGTTTGCGCAATGCTCATGAAACGGTCATGAAGTGGACGATCGTTCTCCGGGTTGCTGCGGTTGCGCACGCAGGGGCGCCGGGAACGGTAGGGATGCCTTCCTGCCGCGCTCTACTGTGGATGCGTGACCGCACCGAAGCCGTCGTCCTCAGTGCCGCCCGAGGTGGCTGTCGAGAAGGCGCGGATCGCCGTCCTTCATACCCAGAGCCGCGCTGCCGCGCGTGAGCTGGTGGCGGAGTACGAGAGCGGGCACGGCGAACTGCCGAGGAGTCGAGGCGGCGCGCTCGACAATTCCTTCTTGAAACCGGGCTATTGGGTGATGAGCAATAGCTGGCGGCCGTCCGTAAGGCCTGCGGGGCTCACCCCATATCCCCCTGTCGGCTGTAGTAGTCCACATAGGGAACCGCGTCCCGCCACGACACATCGCGATAGGCGCGGTACCGCGGCAGTACCTCCTCGCTCAGCGGTTCAGCTCCGAGGAATTGATCGTCCTCGGTGTAGTGCATCCGGTAGACCCTCGCGTCGTCGAAGAGCCAGAAGTCGTGATCCGGTAGCTCCTCGGTCTTCTGGTGCGACGCGAGGTCGACGATCCGGATGTCCTCCCCGGCCCTGGCGTTGCCGACGTACCCCCAGCCGAGTTCGAAGCGGAGGTAGTCGCTCAGTGGGGAGCGCAGGATGTGAACCCTTCGGAGGCTCTTGCCGGCGTCCGCCATGGAGCGGACCCAGGGGCTGTCCTCCCACTCTTCGGGCATGTCGCCACCGGCCATGAAGGAGGCGAACTCTTCGCGCTCGCCCTCGACGTCGTACCGGTCCCTCGTCTCCATCTTGAAGGCCGACGACACGAAGCTCTGGAACAGCTGGTTGAAGTCGTCACCCACGAGAAGCATGGACGCGCTCCCCTCCCGGTAGTTGCGGGTCGGCTCAAGGGCAAGGATTGCATCCGACCCACCCCGGTGGGCATGAAAAAGGCCCCCACCGATCGCTCGATGAGGGCCTTCGTCAGGTGCGCCGCCAGGGACTCGAACCCCGGACCCGCTGATTAAGAGTCAGCTGCTCTAACCAACTGAGCTAGCGGCGCGCGACATGAATTATTACATGCCGCGGCCGATAGGCCGAACCGCCCGCTACTCCGCCGGCCGCTGCAGCCGTGCCACGAACTTGTAGCGGTCGCCCCGGTACACCGACCGCACCCACTCCACCGGCTCGCCCTGGGCGTCCAGGGAGTGGCGCGACAGCATCAGCATGGGCAGGCCCACGTCCGTGCCGAGCAGGCCGGCCTCCCGCGGGGTGGCCAGGGACGTCTCGATGGTTTCCTCTGCCTCCGCCAGGCGGACGTCGTAGACCTCGGCCAGGGCGGTGTAGAGGGAGGTGTACTTCACCAGGCTCCGGCGTAGCGCCGGGAACCGCTTCGCGGACAAATGGGTGGTTTCGATGGCCATCGGCTCACCGCTCGCGAGCCGCAGGCGTTCGATGCGCAGGACGCGGCCGCCGGTGGTGATGTCGAGGAGTGAGGCGAGGCGGTCGTCGGCGGTGACGTAGCCGATGTCGAGGAGCTGCGAGGTGGGTTCGAGGCCCTGGGCGCGCATGTCCTCCGTGTAGGAGGTGAGTTGCAGCGCCTGCGAGACCTTCGGTTTCGCGACGAATGTCCCCTTGCCCTGGATACGCTCCAGCCGGCCCTCGACGACCAGTTCCTGGAGGGCCTGGCGGACGGTCGTACGGGAAGTGTCGAACTCCGCGGCCAGGGTCCGCTCCGGCGGGACCGGGGTGCCCGGGGGCATGGTTTCGGTCATTTCCAGCAAGTGGCGTTTCAGGCGGTAGTACTTGGGGACGCGCGCGGTCCGCGCGCCGCCCGACGCGCTGCCGCTCTCCGTCGTACCCGCTGTACCACCGTCGGTCACCATCGTGGGCCTTCCCGACTCCGATCCTGCTGCTGTCACCGGCTCCTCCGTCTGTCGCGGTCACATCGTGGCACGGGCAGAGCCCGAGGAGCCCGGAGACGCCCAGGTCGACCTCGAGGTGTCGGTCCGGTAACGGAGCCGACAGCGACTCTTATACACCCTTGACACCCCAAAAGGTCTAGGCCAAGCTGCGGGCACTGGTCTAAACCATTAAAGACCACTTTCGGTCCTTGAGGAGAGTGCTGTGAAGCGTGGGCTCATAGCGGCGACGGGTGTCGCGGCCATGTTGGTGAGTGTTGCTGCCTGTGGGTCCAGCGACAGTGACAAGGGATCGGGCGACAGCGGTTCCAAGGACAAGAGCCTCACGGTCTGGTTCATGGACGGCTCGAACCCGGCGGGCTGGACGAAGTCGGTGCAGGCCGAGTTCGAGCAGAAGACCGGCGCCAAGCTCAACATCCGGATCCAGAAGTGGGACGGCATCCAGCAGAAGCTGACCACGGCCCTCTCCGAGTCCAGCCCGCCGGACGTCTTCGAGGTCGGCAACACCCAGACTCCCTCGTACGCCCAGACCGGTGGCCTCGCCGACCTCGGCGACCTGAAGAAGGAGATCGGCGGGGACTGGACCGAGTCCCTCAACAAGCCGTCCGTCTTCGAGGGCAAGCAGTACGCCGCCCCGTGGTACGCCGCCAACCGCGTCGTCATCTACAACAAGAAGATCTGGGCGGACGCGGGCATCAAGGACGTCCCGAAGACCCGCGACGAATTCTTCAAGGACCTGGACGCCATCCAGAAGAAGGGCGACGCCGAGCCGCTCTACCTGCCCGGCCAGAACTGGTACTTCTTCGACGGCCTGACCATCGGCACCGGCGCCGACCTGGTGAAGAAGGACGGCAGCAAGTACGTCTCCAACCTCGCCGACCCCAAGGTCGCCAAGGCCATGGACATCTACAAGCAGTACCAGGCCTTCAGCAAGGCGCCCAAGGACAAGGACGAGGCCACCCCGCAGCAGGCCGACATCTTCGCCAAGGGCAAGACCGGCGCCTTCATCGGCATGGGCTGGGAGGCGGCCACCGCCATCAAGGCGAACCCGGCCATCGAGAAGGACCTCGGCTACTTCACCATCCCCGGTGAGACCGCCGACAAGCCCGAGGGCGTCTTCCTCGGCGGCTCCAACCTGGCCATCGCCGAGGGCAGCAAGAAGCAGGACCTCGCCAAGGAGTTCCTGAAGATCGCACTGTCCGACAAGAACGAGGGCGCGCTGGCCAAGGAGGTCGGCAACATCCCCAACAAGGAATCCCTGCTGACCAACGTCAAGGGCAACGCGGCCGCCGAGGCCGCCGCCCCCGCCGCCAAGGGCGGTGGCACCACCCCGCTGATCCCCGAGTGGGCCGAGGTGGAGAACGCCCCGAACCCGATCAAGGCGTACATGACGGCCGTCCTCAACGGCAAGTCCCCCGAAGAGGCCGCCAAGCAGGTCGAGGGCGACATGAACAAGCGCCTGAGCAAGAAGCAGTAAGCGGTGCCCTGAGCGGCGGCAGGCACTCCACGCCGTAGGGGGCCGGGCCCACGCCTGGCCCCCTACCGCCGCGTAAGCCGCACATCGTGCACGACGCGCCACGTACGCGACGCACCACGCGCGTCACACACCACGCATGGCGCGCGGCGCGCCGAACACACCGGTACGCCGCGCGCCGCGCGCAACGCACCACGGTTCGACACGGGAGAAGGCGGACGACGATGTCAGCGCAGATCGAAGAGGCGGCGGCCGGATCCGCCGCCCGGGGCGGCAAGGGCGGTGCGCCGCCGCCACCCCGCCGCAACCGCGCCACGACGGCCGTCCCGTATCTGCTGATCCTCCCGGCCGGCGTCGTCACTGTGCTGCTGCTCGGCTGGACGATGCTCAAGAACGGGCTGCTGTCCTTCCAGGACATCAACAAGCGGCAGCTGATCCGGCACGTCACCGAATGGATCGGCTTCGACAACTACAGCGAGCAGCTGGGCAGTTCCGACTTCTGGAAGGTCACCGCCCGCTCGGTGGTCTTCACCGCCGCCAATGTCGTCCTGATCATGCTCCTGGGCTGTCTGATCGGACTGCTGCTCGCCCGCCTCGGCACCAAGCTGCGACTGCTGCTGTCGCTCGGTCTCGTCCTCGCCTGGGCGATGCCCGTCGTGGCCGCGACCACCGTCTTCCAGTGGCTGTTCGCCCAGCGGTTCGGTGTCGTCAACTACGTGCTGGACCAGCTCGGCTGGCACTCCATGGCCGACTACAACTGGACCAGCGGCCAGTTCTCCACCTTCTTCGTGGTGACCGTGCTCATCGTGTGGCAGTCGATCCCCTTCGTGGCGATCAACCTCTACGCGGCCACCACCACGATCCCCAAGGAGCTCTACGAGGCCGCCTCGCTGGACGGTGCGGGCAGCTGGAAGCAGTTCACCTCGGTGACCTACCCCTTCCTCAAGCCGTTCTTCCTCGCCACGACGTTCCTCGAAGTCATCTGGGTCTTCAAGTCGTTCACCCAGATCTTCGCGATCAACGAGGGCGGGCCCGACCGGCTCACCGAGACCCTGCCGGTCTACGCGTTCGTCGAGGGCATGGGCAACCAGCACTTCGGCGTCGGCGCCGCGATCTCCATCCTCACCATCGTGATCCTGCTGGCCCTCACGGCGTACTACCTGCGCCTGGTCCTCAAGCAAGAGGAGGACGAGCTGTGAAGCGCTCCCTTCTTGGCCGCACCTGGCCGGGGGCGGCCGCCGTCGTCCTCTTCGTCGTCTTCGCGTTCCCCGTCTACTGGATGTTCTCCACGGCCTTCAAGGCCAACAAGGACATCGTCAGCGACACCCCCCAGTGGTTCCCGACGAGCCCCACGTTCGAGCACTTCCGCAAGGCGGTGGACGCGGACGGCTTCTGGACCCTGGTCGGCAACTCCCTCACCGTGACGCTGGTCGCCGTCGGACTGTCGCTGGTGATCGCGCTGCTCGCGTCGTTCGCCGTCGCGCGGATGCGCTTCAAGGGCCGCAAGAGCTTCATCCTCGTGATGATGATGGCCCAGATGGCCCCCTGGGAGGTCATGGTCATCGCGTACTACATGATCGTGCGCGACGCCGAGATGCTGAACAGCCTCCCGCCGCTCATCGCCATCTACACGGTCATGGTGCTGCCCTTCACCGTGCTGACGCTCCGCGGCTACGTCGCCGCCGTGCCGAAGGAGCTGGAGGAGTCCGCGATGGTCGACGGGTGCACCCGCACCCAGGCCTTCATCAGGGTGATCTTCCCGCTGCTCGCACCGGGCGTGATGGCCACCTCGCTGTTCGGCTTCATCACCGTCTGGAACGAGTTCCCGATGGTCCTGATCCTCAACAAGGACCCGGGCGCGCAGACCCTCCCGCTGTGGCTCACCAGCTTCCGCTCCACCTTCGGCGACGACTGGGGTGCCACCATGGCCGCGTCCTCGCTCTTCGCCCTCCCGATCCTCGTCCTGTTCGTCATCCTCCAGCGCAAGGCGGTCGGTGGCCTTACGTCCGGCGCAGTGAAGGGCTAGCACTTACCATCATGGACACGCTCACCCGGGACGCCCTCACGGTCCTCCAGCCGGGATTCACCGGCACCTCCGCCCCCGGCTGGCTGCTGCGCAGACTCGGCGAAGGGCTGGCGTCGGTCGGCCTGTTCGGCCGCAACATCGCCTCGCCGGAGCAGCTCGCCGCCCTCACCGCGCAACTGCGTGCCGAGCGCGACGACGTACTGGTGGCCATCGACGAGGAGGGCGGCGACGTCACCCGCCTGGAGGTCCGCACCGGCTCCTCCTTCCCCGGCAACCTCGCGCTCGGCACCGTCGACGACACCGCGCTCACCCGGGCCGTCGCGCTGGAGCTCGGGCGCCGACTCGCCGCCTGCGGCGTCAACTTCAACTGGGCGCCCTCCGCGGACGTCAACTCCGACCCCGACAACCCGGTCATCGGCGTCCGCTCCTTCGGCGCCGGCCCGGCCCTCGTCGCCCGGCACACGGCCGCCTACGTCGAGGGCATGCAGGCCGCGGGCGTCGCCGCCTGCACCAAGCACTTCCCCGGCCACGGGGACACCGCCGTCGACTCCCACCACGACCTGCCGCGCATCGACGCGGACCTCGCGACGCTCCACGTACGGGAGTTGGTGCCCTTCCGGGCGGCCGTCGCCGCGGGCACCAAGGCCGTGATGAGCGCGCACATCCTGCTGCCCGCGCTCGACCCCGCCCTCCCCGCCACCCTCAGCCCGGCCGCCCTGCACGGCCTGCTGCGCGCCCCCGTCACCCGGGGCGGCCTCGGCTTCGACGGCCTCGTCGTCACCGACGGCATGGAGATGCGGGCCATCGCCGGGACGTACGGCATCGAACGCGGCAGCGTCATGGCGCTGGCCGCAGGCGCCGACGCGATCTGTGTCGGAGGCGGGCTCGCCGACGAGGAGACCGTGCTGCGGCTGCGCGACGCGCTCGTCGGCGCCGTGCGCGCCGGGGAGTTGGCCGAGGAGCGGCTCGCCGACGCGGCGGCGCGGGTACGCGCGCTCGCGCGGGACGTGGCCCGGAGGCCGGAGGCCGCCGCCCCCGCGCCCGAAGTGGGGCTCGTGGCGGCCCGCCGCGCGCTGCGGGTGACTCCGTCGGCGTCGGCGGGGTACGAGCCCCTGACCGGGCCCGCCCATGTCGCCGCCCTCACCCCCGTCGCGAACATCGCGGTCGGCGACGAGACACCGTGGGGTGTCGCCGCCGAACTCTCCCGGCTGCTGCCGGGGACTTCGACGGGCACGTACGGGTACGACGCGGGCGCCGGGCGCGTCCTGGCGGACGCGGGCTCCCGGCGGATCGTGGCCGTGGTGCGCGACGTGCACCGGCACGGGTGGATGGCGAAGGCGCTCGCCGAACTGGTCGCCGCGCGGCCGGACACGGTCGTGGTCGAGATGGGCCTGAACGTGGCGCCGCCGGTGGGGGCGTTGCATGTGGCCACGCATGGTGCGGCGCGGGTTTGCGGCGTGGCCGCCGCGGAGGTGGTGGCGGGGGTTTCCCTCCCCTGACCCGCCCCTTCCCGAACTGGGGCTCCGCCCCAGACCCCGGTCCTCAAACGCCGGACGGGCTGGATGTGCGGACCGTAGCCGGCACATTCAGCCC